>CAZMFS010000401.1:0-1538 GCA_964565585.1 uncultured bacterium | reverse complement strand
TGTAGTATATTTAGTTTCGTTTTCAAGCTATTTCTTTACAGTCTGAATTGACAATTGACAATTGAAAATCGAGAAAATCACATATGTGATTTTCTCCGCCCTACTTCCATCATCATCCCTGTAATCTTCTTTAGTGTTTCCTTTTTACATACAACTTCCCCGACACTGTCTATAAGGTAGTTAAAATACCATTCCGGATTATCTTTATCTATTCTAAATTGTATTATATCAATATCATAATCTTTTAGATAGTCCTCTACTTGATCAATACAGTCGTGGATATTTTTCAATGAATTCTCTATTAGCTCATAATCATCCGACTGGATAACAAACTCAAGCTGGATATCATCATCTGTTTTGAACATAAATGCAGGTTCGTTGTTTTCTCTGTTTATCTTTTCAACAATTTCGGGAATAAGTTCATTGATTCCTTTAAGCAGCTTATCTGATAGATCATCATATATTTTATCAATTTTTTTATCTTCAAACTTGTATCCCAGCTGCTCTATTGAACCTATAGAAAATATAGTCACTGGGGCCGGGATTATAGATCTGTCACCGTATATTTCTGCTTCAGCTATTTTATCGGATTTATCCAGAAGCTTTTCAAGGTCTTTTTCTTTAAAGCTGGAGTAATCATAATACACAGTGAATATATTAGCATTTTTATTTTCAAAGGTTCTTATATAGGGTCTTTTATCGCTTCTATTTATCAGTTTATATAAATCTTCTTCACAGTTTTCTATTTTTTTCTCCCCATCATAAAACTGTATCAGCACCTCGAGTGTATAATCATCTTCTCCATCCTCCACAAGCTCTGCAGAAACCATTTTACCTATAGGTGGGATGTTGTAGTTATTGTCGAGGATAAAGGGAATCGCATCTTCTGATTCATTAACTTCTTCAGCCTGATTTATTAGATCCTCTTTTGTTATCTTTTTACCGTGTTTTGTTTTTTTGGTAGAGCTAATTTTGTATTTTGCTTTCATAGAAATCACTCCCATAAAATTCATCGTACATTGTACATTGTACAAAGCACAAAAATTGAATGTTATACCTCTGAAGATAAAAAATCACTATCGTGATTTTCCGTCATCAGTGATCCGTGACCCGTCAACTGTCAATTAAAAATACTTTCTTCATTTATAGTTTAAATTTAAATTTAAAACTTGATTTTATTATATCAATTTTATCTACCCAGTAAAGATTTAAAAATCTCTGGCGAGATTTTAGCACCAGAACCAGATCTAGAACCAGAAAAAACTAAAATCTTATTCCTCCGAAGATTTTAAAATTTCTATCAAAATTCTCGTTGTTAGTAGTTAGTAATTCGTTGTTCGATAAAAAAATTAATCAGATAATTTTCATTTATATAATTAGACAGGATTCTTACCCGGAATATCAATGCTCTTCCAGTATAGTTCATGTGGTATGTTATTAAAATTTAATCAGTAGATTTAAAAAAACCAAACTTTCATTTAATAATCTCCCAATGTCCACCTTTTTTAGAACCAATATACCTTATTTTTTTATTTTTT
>CAZMFS010000400.1:0-1546 GCA_964565585.1 uncultured bacterium | reverse complement strand
GATTATTAAGATTATGTTTCATAAATATAGGTATCTGTTTCACAACAGTAAAATATTTTTCCATTTTTGTTATCCTCGCTCTTTCTATAATATCATCAACCCATTCCTTTTTAGGTTGCTTTGGATTGTTGCCTGTTTGTGCTCCTATTATTATCCAATCGACAAAAGAAAAATCAATATTGCTCACACTTCCAAGTAGTGGTTCAAAAGATATAAAAGTATTTATCCAGGTGTTGTTTCTATTAGAAATTTTAAATTGTTTTATATCGTATAGTTTTTCTATATCATTATTTGAATTAATGGTAGTTCCTAACCATATATTTTTTTTATCTAGGCTTATACAATAATGAATATATTTTCCAGGATTTTTGGTTAAAAAAATAAAATTATGTCTTGGATTATCTCTAGCAACTTCTAATACTTTATCAATCCATTCATTAGGAACCCATTCTCCGAACATATCGCCCATAGAACTTACAAAAATATTACTCGGTTTTTTTAACTTATAAGGCTCTTCTAGTCTATTTTCCCAAAATGTAGGTTCAAACCCATTAGGGTATATATGCTTAAGTCTTGTATTAGCTAATTTTCTTGCATAGCAATATTCACAACCGTGTTTACAGCCTGTTACGGGGTTCCAAGTATATTCGCACCAACCTATATTTGTTTTATTCATATCTAAACCTCCAGCTTTAATTGTTCGTGCTCTTTTCTGTATTGTGCGTCGTGTATAAAATAAGAAATATTACTTGCTGTTAAGAATAATGTTTTAGCCTGTTTTTGCATTTTATTTCTAAATTCTCTTAGTTCTTTTATGTTATATGTTATTTTATACCCCTCATTTGTTGATATAATCGGTGCTAGCTGCTCTTCTCTTATTTCATGTATTAGTTTTCTTAATTGTCTTTTAGTTATTCGATAGTCAAATATTTTTACTATATCTTTTTGTGTTAATGGTCCAAACTCATTTATTACTTTAATTATTTTCTTTTTCATTTCTCTCACCCCTTAAACCGGTATAAAGCAAATCTATCATTGCAACTAATATTGCAAAAATAACAATAAACATGGCAGGTAATATAAAAGTATTGGTTATAAAAGTAAAGACTTCCTGGCTTGTAAATATTACTTTAAAGCACTTATATATAGCTCTTAATACCAAAACAACAAATACAATTGGAATAATTCCATATAGTTTATTTATTATTTTTTTCATATTAAACACCTACTTTTTCTGTTTTATAGGTGCTACAATCTCTTATTTTAAAGTCATATTCTTGTGTTCTAATGTTGTAAGTTAGTTGAGAAGTAAACATTGTAACTGCAAATAGTTCTTCAAGAAGATTTTCAGGATTATAATATTCTTTCCTTATTAAAAATTCATCAAGCTCTTGAAATAGTTCTGTGTTGTATCTTGCATTTCCTACCATATTAAAATATCGAACAGCAGGAAATCCATATTTATTTAATCTATCTGCTGATACTATTAATTCTTTAATATGCTCTCCTGTTATTCTTATCTGGTGTTTATAAAAGTTTTTTTCAT
>CAZMFS010000399.1:0-1547 GCA_964565585.1 uncultured bacterium | reverse complement strand
AAACTCTAGAAGCAAATGTCAAAACAGCCGAATTAGCAGCAAAAAATATTGTTAAGTATTTTGAGAATAATGATACTACCCATAAAGTAAATTAATCTTATAATTCAAAAGGGCCGCATAGCGGCTCTTTTTCATTCTTTTTTATTCAAAACTAAATTTTTATAAATATCTTCAAATTCTTGGATTTTTAATAACAGAGATAATAAAATATAAATAACAATTCCTGTTATAACAGGAATTATAACTGAAATAATTCTATCCACTATATTTTCTATTTCGAAAATTCCGGAAATATGGGAGACAACTAAATACATAATAAAAGAAGCCACAAAGGCTTTTATAAATGTAACTATAATTTCTGCAAAATTTATTTTGAAATATTTTCTATGAGCAATTATAATTAATAAAAGTATATTAACAATACCGGCAATAGAAGATGCCAGAGCTAATCCTGCTGTTTCCATATGGACAACCAATATAAAATTCAGAATAATATTTATCAATACAGAAATGACACTTACTTTTAATGGAATTTGTACTTCTTCTTTTGCATAAAATAAGGAAGCGGCTATCCTAACTCCCAAAAACCCGATGAGCCCAATTAAAAAATACTGAAGAACATTTGTAACTAAAGCTACATCGTTTACATTAAAGTTTTTGTATTGATATATTAGACTAATAAAATTATGTTTAATTGCAAGAAGGCCAAAAGAGATCGGCAAAGATAAATAAATTAAAAATCTCAAAAGACGTTCAAATATATTTTTAGATTTTTTTGTATTCCCCTCCTTTACATGTCTGCTAAGAGATGGTAGCGAGGTGTTAAAAATAGCCACTCCGATAACACCTATCGGAAATTGAACTATAATTTCAGAATATCGAAAAACCGAGATAGCTGCCCCATCTCTAATAAACGATGCAAGAAAGGTATCGATTAAAAAATTTATATTAAATACTGCCATGCTTAATGTTGCAGGCAGCATCATTTTGAAAATCCGTTTAATTCCTTCTGTTTTTAAATTTAATTTTAATGAAAACTTGAAATTATACCTTTTTTTAATCAAGAAATATTGATATAGTATTATAAATGCTCCCGCTATTAAGTAAGCATATCCAACTTTAAATCCAACCTGCTTCAAACTAAATCCCGTATTAGAAAAATATATAAGAGAAAAAATAACAAATATGTTCAAAACTATAGAATTAGTCGCAGGCAGAAGGAAACTGCCATTTGCATGAAAAAGTCCCATAAAAATTGCTATTATCGGCATAGCAAATAAAAATATTATTGTAATTTTAGATAAACTGACACCAAAAATGAAAGCCTCCGGAGAGGATATAGCTAATCCATGAGTTACCACAGAAAGGATATCAGACATAAATAGTTGAGCTATAATAATAATTAAAATTACAAATATCGATATTGTATTAATTAAATTTGATATAAAAAAATTAACCCGTTTTAAATCATATTTTTTATCCATTGCTGTGTAAACAGGAACAAAAAATGCATCCAGGGCAGATTCTCCTAGAATTCTTCTTAATTT
>CAZMFS010000398.1:0-1550 GCA_964565585.1 uncultured bacterium | reverse complement strand
ACCTATAAAGGCTTTTTTTATAAGTTATCTCTGAAAGATGGAAGCATTGTTTGGAAATACGGTGCCAACCAGAGAATTATATCTTCAGCTGATGCAGATAAAGAAAATATATATTTTGGGTCACATGATGGGTTTATATATAGTTTAAATAAAGAAAAAGGTGAGTTAAACTGGAGGGTTTTAACCGAAAATATTGTGTGGAGTTCTCCGATTTTGAAAGGGAATACTCTATTTGTAGGATCTCTTGATAACAGTTTTTATGCTATTAATACAGAAAGCGGTGAAATTAAATGGAAAAGAACTTTTGCAAATCAAATATATTCATCACCTGCTATTTTGAATAATAAGGTTTTTGTTGGTGTAAGTGATAATAATTTATACTGCTTAAAAGCCGATACTGGTGAGATTCTATGGAGTTTTGGCACAGAAAAAGAAGTTGCCAGTAAAATTGGGACAGATAAGAAATATGTTTATTTTGGTAATGAAGCAGGTACATTTTATAAGATTAATTCAAATACAGGAGAACTTGTATGGAAATACCCTACTAATGGAGCAATAAGATCAAAACCGGAATTTTATGATGGTTTGGTTTTTATAACAAGTTATGATAAATTTGTTTATGCACTAAGAAAAAGTGATGGTGCTTTAGTATGGAAGGGCGATATGAACGGGGCAATTTATGCTTCTGCCGAACATTTTAAAAATAGCTTATTTGTAGGGGATTTAAAAGGTAATTTGAAAGAATTTGATTCAAACCTTTATAACTTGAAGCCGGTGAGTTTAGATGATGAAAAATAGGTTTAAATTTATTTTTTTTATTCTTTTATTAAGTATTATAGTAGCTGATTTAGATGCAGAGGTTCTTATTATAGAAAAAAATAACAGTAAAAAGGATGAACAGAAGGTTAAGACAAAGTATAATTATATATATAATGGAAGCAGTAATTCACATATAAATAATATAAGAGGTATTGCAAGAAGGATTTGTATGGAAAAAAATATTAATCATCTGCTTGTTGAATCAATGATTCAGGTGGAATCAAATTTTAACCCCCGGGCCGTTTCTCATAAAGGAGCAAAGGGATTAATGCAATTGATGCCTGAAACTGCAAAAATGTATGGAGTTGATAATATTTTTGATATTAGAGAAAATTTAAGAGCCGGAATTGAATATTTTAAATATCTAAAGAAGGAGGGATATTATTTCAGAAATACTTTTGGAAGAATATAGAGGAGATATTAGGGAAAACATACATAGGGGTGATATTGTTATTACTAACCCTCATAATGTGGAAGCTTATTGTGGTGATATTAATAAAAAAGTATATTTTCGATCTACTGCAAAACCTATTCAGGTTTTACCTGTTATAACAAGTGGGGCTGCAGATTATTTTAATTTTAATGATAAGGAAATAGCTTTAATGGCAGGTTCTCATAGTGGAGAAAAAATGCATACAGATATATTAAAAGATATTTTAACTAAAATAAAACTTAGTATTGATGATTTAAAATGTGGTACACATCCTCCTTTTGACCGAAAGACAAGAAAT
>CAZMFS010000397.1:0-1552 GCA_964565585.1 uncultured bacterium | reverse complement strand
AAAGTTACAGTGTAAAATTGCATTATAAGTTAAAAAGCAGCAAATAGAAAGATAAAGTAAATTTTCTGGGTTAAACGGGGGAAAACATGAAAAGATTTATATTAATTATTACAGTAATTATTAGTGTGACTAATATTTATTCAAATAAAGAAGTAAAAAATGAATTCCATTCACAATTAATAATATATAAAAAGTTTGAAATTAAAAGTGAAAATAGTAATAATGTTAGCAATGATGAAATCATAACAAATTCAGATAAAGCAAAAGTAAAATTTCAACTAAAAAATGTATCGAATACTGATTTTAATGGTAAAGTTAGATTGATTATGCACGATAAATATGTATGGAGTAATAGAGATGCTGTTGCAGAATGGAAAAATGTGAAAATATCAAAAAAGGCAAATAAACAATTTGAGAAAATTGTCTATTTAAAGAACTTATCAAAAAGAAAAAAAGAATTATTTATAGAATATAGAAAAGCTAATGAAAAAATATGGGGATCTCCTGAACCATATGGAACATCATCTATGTTGACTATATATAAAAATAGCTCTGATTCTAAAAGACTAAATTCAAATTACAGGGATCTAATAGGATTAGAAGCTGATGACATAATTCCTCAGTTTAAAAGCATTTATTATAAACAGGGACATCCAAGAAAAGGATATAATATTAAATGGAAGAATGATTTAATGGTAGAATATAATAATAATATTGAAACTATAGAACATATAGGATGTTTAATGACAAACTTTTCTATGATTCTCGCTACCTTTGGTAAAGGTACCAATCCTAGATATCTTAATTCTCATTTAAGATTTGTGGGGGGGGTATAGTAAATATGGAGACTTAAAAGGTTCAAATTTTATTAAAAATTATTTTAATAAAACTGTAATTTATAATGAAGATGATATTAATAACGATGAATATGACTTAGATTATCATATCAAACAACCAGGAAGTCCATTATCAGAACTAAGAGATTATTTAGATGCAGGGAAGTTAGTAATAATAAGAAATAGAAATGATGAGCATTTTCAGATGGTTTATGGTTATAATAATGATGGTTTAAATTATTCAGATTTTTATTTAAGAGATCCAGCAAGTAATCAGTCAAAAAAATTAAGTAATTATAAAAAAGATTATTATGGTAATTATTTGGATAACAATGTTAGAGCCCCATCAATAATTAAAAGCTACTGCGGATTTGGTAATTATGATTATAAAGATAGTAATGACAGAGATGGGAAACATTTGTTTATCAAGTGGGAGTCCCATAAGAACAATGATATATCAACCAGGGCAGATGGAATATCAAACAAGTATGAAATCCTCAACAACGACGGGTATAAGGTTAAGTTCAAGGTAGATACAAATAGTGATGGAGTATTAGATAAATGGGTTAATTATAATGATGGAAATGATGATACTCCTGATAACGGTGCTATATGGGATGAATTTGAAGATGAAAATGGGATACCTTATCAAGATACTGTTAACGTAGCAGATTATTTTATGGTGAATTTGAAGAATTTGTGGGTTAATAATGATT
>CAZMFS010000396.1:0-1591 GCA_964565585.1 uncultured bacterium | reverse complement strand
TCTTGAATTAGATATGCTTGATGAGATTTCCGGAAGGAGAATAAAGGATGAAATTGTATTAATACTAAAGGAAGATTATCCCGAGAAAGCCTTTATAATGATGGATAAACTCGGAGTTTTAGATAATATAATACCGGGAATTTCCTTTGATTCGGAAAAAGAAAAATTAATCAGGGAGATAAGACATGTGATTCACTGGTATAACCATTTATATCTGGATGAGGATATCGAAAAAAACTATTTATATTTTTATGCTCTTATGCATAACAAGAAACTTGAAAAGATTGAAAATTATGCAGTTGAATTTGAGCTAACAAAACAGTTTAAAATATTTGCCCAGCAGGTTAAAACATTTATTAGAAAAAAATATAAATTGGTTAAAGCGGATGATTTCAAGAAAAGTGATATATACAAGGTTTTTAAAGATCTTAAAATGGAAACAATTTTGTTTTTAACGGCATTTTACCATTATGATGAAGATTTTCAAAAATTTGCATCTATATATATCATTGATATCTATCCTAAAAACCCATTAATAAACGGTAAAAAATTAAAAGAGATGGGAGTGAAAAACGGATTAAAAATAAGAAAGATACTAGAGGATGTAAAATTAAAACATATCAATGATAAAATAAATAACAAAAAGGAGGCAATAGAATATATAAAAAAGCAGTATCTGCAGTAAAATCTTTATTATTTCCTTCTTTTTGCTCAATTTGTAATAAAATATTGATAGAAGAGGAACTTGGAATTTGCAAAAATTGCCGTGATGAATTGATTAAAATCTCCCAAAATGTATGTTACCGATGCGGTAGACCAATTTCTTATACCGGTCTCTGTCCCGAATGTGAAAATAATCCGAAACCACGTTTCTGGGATAAAAGGCGAAGTGTTTACATATATAATGATCCAATGGCAGAACTTGTTCATCAGTTTAAATATAATAACAATCTAGATCTTTTGAAATATTTTTCAAAAATACTGAAAGCTGAGTTTCATAAATATTTTAAAGCCTCTGAAATAGATAAAATTATTCCCGTACCTGTTTCCAAACAAAGAATGCAAAAAAGAGGGTACAATCAGGCAAAAAAACTTCTGGATGAGTTTAATATTAATATATCTGATAAAACCGTAATTCGGATGAAACATACAAAACCGCAATCTTTATACCAGAAAAAGAAAAAGAGAAAATTAAATATTAAAAATGCCTTTAAAGTTATAAAAGATGTATCAAATGAGAAAGTGGTAATAGTAGATGATTTAGTAACCACAGGAGCAACTCTAAATGAAATTAGTAAAGCTTTGTATAAAAAGGGGGCAGAGAAAATATACCATTTAACATTGATTCGTGCCAGATAAAATAGTTTTTGAATATGGAGTTTATCTATAAAATATCAATAGGTTTAAATATATAAGGATAATTGGATTGACTAGGAATATATTTATTAATAATACATCTAAATGATAAATTAGTCATGCTATAAGTAAAATTTTTATTGACAAATCGCTTATTTTGAATATAATCATGGACGTAGCAAAAAGGGCCTATAGCTCAGCTGGAAGAGCCACCGGCTCATAACCGGTAGGTCAG
>CAZMFS010000395.1:0-1592 GCA_964565585.1 uncultured bacterium | reverse complement strand
TATATTGTTGAAAATCCAAAATTTAGTAAAAATTTCAATTTTTTCAATAAGAGCAAAAAATATCTCTCTATTTTGCCTATAATTCCCTTAATTCCTACTATATTTATCGCTCTTTTAAGATTATGAGCTATACTCATTAAGTCAAACTCCGTTTGAGTTCCACCTAGCCCCTCTAAAAGAAAATATCTATATCCGTAATTTCTCTTAATTGTACCAAATACATGCTCAACCGTTGAGCCCCTTATTCGCATTAGTTCAGGATTTCTTATCAATGTTTCTTCCATTTCTTCTATTCTCTCTTCTTCTTCCCACCTTATTATTGTTCTTCCATTTTTTGCATTGGAACATTTATCTCTTAGCTCACAATTATCAATTTCGTTACATCTATATTGATCATGTATTATCCCATTTGATTTAAACTTCCTATACCATTTTAACTTTTTCCCTGCAGGACATATAAATACATCTTTATTTTCATCGTATTCAAAATCGTTTTTGCTATAATATTCACTTGAACTGCTATTCGGATTCTCTTTTGGAATATAAGGTTTTATTCCTTCTTCTTCACATTTTTTTATATTTTTTCTGCTAAAATATCCTTTATCTGCTAAAAGAATTAAGGTATTTACTCTTAATCTTTTCTTGGCTAAAATCCCCATTTTATATAACAGTTTCTTATCATTTCCTTTTCTTGATACTTGGTTTCCTACTATAAAGTTGTTCTTGTTATCTACTGCTATTTGAACATTATATCCCGCAATTGTTATTCCATTTTTGGTTAATAGCTTACAATCTTTATCGATTTTAGATACCTGATTCTCTTCTGAATTTTCTAATTCTTCCTGCATTTCTTCAAAATTTTCTTTTTTTTTATTTAAATACTCTAATACCTTTTTTATTTGACTTTTCTTTATTCTTTTTCCATTTTCCTCACATATTTCTTCTTCTTCTTTTTCTTCATTTTTTTTCAGAATTTCTAAATACTTATTTATTTTGTTCTTAACATTTTTCATTTCTCTTTTTAGTGTTTTCTTGCTTTGTACATTTCTTGTATTTGTATTTGCTTTGAATCTGCTTCCATCTATTGATACTCCTTTTTTCCCGATTAATCCTTCTGAATATAACATCTCATTTAATTTCAAAAATACCTTTTTTATCCCATCTCTGTTATTTTTCCTAAATTTTGATATTACTTGATGAGAAGGTTGTAATTTATTTATTAGCCACATTACTTCAATATTCCTTTTGCATTCTTTTTCTAATCTCCTGCTGGATCTTATCCTGTTATAATATCCATATAGATGTAGTTTTAATAATATATTAGGACTGTATGCCTTTCTTCCTTTTCTTACTATTTTTGTTCTCGTAAATCCCATTTTTTTCAAATTTAAAGCTTCAATAAATTTCTCTATAACTCTTACTTCACTATCTTCTTCTATTACATCTTCAAGAGATTTAGGGAACAATGTCCTTTTGCCTCTCGGCTCTCCTTTTATATAACCCATATAGCCTCCTAATAATGTTTATAACTCACTATCTAGCTATATTGTAGTATATTTAGTTTCGTTTTCAAGCTATTTCTTTACAGTCTG
>CAZMFS010000394.1:312-1596 GCA_964565585.1 uncultured bacterium | reverse complement strand
AAAGAGAAAAGTGCTAACAAAGCATATGAATTTTTAAAGGAAAAATACCCTTCTCTGTTATTTTAAATATTTATTGCACCATTCTATCATCTCTGCAATCACATGTAGATTTGATTTTTTAGCCCTGTATCCATGGCCTTCTTCAGGTAACAATACCATTCGAGCAGTTCCTCCTGTACCCTTAATTGCCTGATACATTCTTTTTGTTTGTAAAGGATATGTCCCTGAGTTAGGGTCATTTTCACCATGTATCATAAGTAAAGGTTCTTTTATTTTGTCTGCGTGAAAATAGGGTGAAACATCTATATAAAACTGAGTTGCCTCCCATAAAGTTCTTCTTTCATGCTGGAACCCAAACGGAGTAAGCGACCGGTTGTAAGCACCGCTTCGGGCAACACCTATTTTACAAATATTGCTATGTGCTAAAACATTACCTACCATAAAAGCACCATAACTATGACCAGAAACACAAACTCTTTCAGGATCTATGATTTCTTTTTTATCCAGATAATCTATGACTGCTTTAACACTATCAACTGTCTGTTTTGTGAAAGTGTCATTAACTGTCTTGGGATCTCCCACTATAGGAACAGAAGCATTTACAACAGCATATCCTTCCAGCAATAGATAATTAATAGAAGCTCCCCAGAATTTCATAAACTTATTGGGACTGCTTTTTAACTGCCCGGCTACCTTTTTACTCTTATATTCTAAAGGATAAGCCCACACAATTAGAGGTAATCTTTTTTCATTTTCATATCCCGGAGGTAGGTACAATTTACCTACAAGGGAAACTCCATCACTCCGCTTGTATCTTATTATTCTCTGTTCGGTATCAGTTATTTCGGGATATGGATTTTTATTATCAGTTATTTTTTTTCTTGTTCGTTCATTCAAATCAACTATATAATAATTCTCAGGTTCGGTTTTGGTTTGATGTTCTATTAGGATTTTAGAAAAATCCTTTTCCAGTACTGCTTCTATGGTTTCAAACGAGTTTTTTCGGGATTTATAAATAATTTCTTCCTTTTTATCCTTTAAATTAAATTTGGAGAGATACGGATATTTACCTTCTGGGCTATCTCCCTCGTTATTTATAAAATAGACGTTTTGTCCGTTTTGCATAAAAACTTTTCTATCAAATCTGTTGCTCTTTTTAACTAAATCACCCATCTCCTTATAGCTATTTCTATAACTTCTATCAACAATTTTTTGAACATTGTTGCTGTTATAGTTTAGATAATAACCATATATTTTTTATTTTTATCTTAATTTAGAAAAATC
>CAZMFS010000394.1:0-302 GCA_964565585.1 uncultured bacterium | reverse complement strand
AAATCTGCATATTATCTCTATCTCGTTCATAGTATATACAGCTATTAGGTTTTTCTCCCCACTCTAGTTGATAAAGCCTATATTTGGACTTAAACAAGGTTTTTGAGTTTTTAAATGGATATGAAGAAAGAACTACTTTATCCCTTTTTTTTACTTCTTTCTCTGGATCTCCCTGATCAAGAGCTGTTATCCAAACAAGACTGCTTTTTTTATTTGGGTGCCAGTGCATATACCTAGGACCTTCAAATGTACCCCCTATAGGTATTTCCTTACTTAATGGTCTTTGATAAATTTTTCTTACC
>CAZMFS010000393.1:0-1612 GCA_964565585.1 uncultured bacterium | reverse complement strand
ATATTCTACATTAATAAAAAACAAAAAAAGAAGACAGAAGTATTTAGAAAAATTTATAAACAAAAAAAATATAAACTTTCATAATGAACTAATTTACTACTATTTAATTAATTATCATAATAAGAAAAGCGAAGATATTTTATTTAAAAATTATAATAATTTTGATAAAAATCAAACTATTAATCTGTTTGATAAATACTTTAGGTTTTTTCTTAGAAATAAAAAATATAAATCTCTTAATAAACTGCTTTCAGGATATGTAAAGAATAATTTTTCAATTTTACACGAATCAGATAAAGCAAAAATATACTACTGGAAGGGATATTTGAAAAAATATTATCTCAATAATAAACGGGATTATAGAGAATATTTTAAAAAAGCCATAGATATATATCCCCTATCGTATTATTATTTTAAATCATTGGAAGAATTAAATCTCGATTATTTAAGCTTTACTGAAAACAATAATTATATAAAAAATTATTCCTATGATGAAAACGATAATTTTACAAAAGTTGCTGCTATTTTATTAGAAATGAATGATTATAAAACATTAAAATTTATCCAGAAGTTTATAAGCGATAAGTTTCTTCTTGATAACTGTTATTACTTTTTAAAATCTTATGAAAATAATCATAAATATAAAAGGTCTATAGTAAATGCCTATTATCTTAGAAAAAAATTTGGTAATTATAAACGGCTTTTAAAATATAATTATCCGGTTAAGTATAAAAGCATCATTGATAAAATATTAACGAAGTACAGTAATTTTGATATACCAACATATCTTGCTTTAATTCATCAGGAAAGTCATTTTGAGAAGAAAGCAGTTTCATCAGCCGGTGCGAGGGGATTGATTCAAATAATGCCCTATACAGCTGAACGAATATACAATATTATGCAAATTGAAGAAAAAATTGACCTGTTTAATCCCAATTTGAATTTGAACCTTGGTATTTTTTATCTTTATACTCAATATCAGCGATTTAATCATAAAATCTTTTCTCTTGCAGCTTATAATGCTGGTCCTAATAGAGTGTCAAGATGGAAAAATAGATACAATGACAGGAAAATAGAAGAATTTATTGAGTTAATACCTTTTAATGAAACTCAAAACTATGTTAAGCTAATATATGCTAAAGAAAAGATATATACACTTCTTCTTTCTATTTAAAATTCTCTTTTATTAAAATATTTTTATTAAAAAAATAAAAAAAACCTTCTCTCAAACTTGACATATTTATATTGGAGTGATATTATATATTTGTGGTATAAAGTGGGACGAAATGGAATGGAATGGATGGTAATATGTTTTTAGGTAATTATAAACATAGTGTTGATAAAAAACATCGGGTTAAATTACCCTCCAATCTCAGGCGTAAGGTAGTTGATGATTCGCTTATCCTCACAAAAGGAGAGGATAATCAGATAACAGTATTTACACATGAGTCCTGGGAAAATTATATCAGTCCCATTAAGGAAAAAGCACTCCACAATAAAAACTATAAAACCTATCTAAGAGCTATATTTGCTTCTGCTGAAGAAGTGAGCATAGATAGTCAGGGAAGAATAAGGATACCACCGGAGTTAGCAGAGTTCAGTAATATAAAAG
>CAZMFS010000392.1:0-1612 GCA_964565585.1 uncultured bacterium | reverse complement strand
TAGAGGTTTCGGATTTAAAAGAATCAGTAAAGTCATATTTGATAAAGGAAAATGAAGATGTAGATGTCGATCATGAAATACAATTAACCCCTAGATCAAAAAGGGTTTTAGAACTTGCTGTTAGAGAAGCTGGAAAAATGGGACACAACTTTGTAGGAACTGAACATATTTTGCTGGGACTCATTTTAGAAGGAGATGGTATTGCAGCAAAGGTTTTAAAAAATAACGGGTTAACAGCAAAGAAAATAAGACTTGAGATAATAAGTCTTTTAAGCGGAGATATGGATAAAAAAGATATGTTTAAAGGGCGAAAAAGCAAAACTTCAAAGAAAGGGAAAAATCCTTCTTTAGAAGAATACAGCAGAAATTTGACGGAGCTTGCATCTAAAGGAAAGCTTGATCCAGTCATTGGAAGGGATACAGAAATTGAAAGGTTGATGCAGATTCTTGGAAGAAGAAAAAAGAATAATCCGGTATTAATAGGGGAAGCAGGTGTTGGGAAAACTGCAATTGTAGAAGGCTTAGCACAAAGAATAGTTGAAAATGAGGTCCCTTCTATTTTACAGGGAAAAAAATTGATTTCTCTTGATCTTCCATCAATTATTGCTGGTACCAAGTACAGAGGACAGTTTGAACAAAGGTTGAAATCTTTGTTAAAAGAGATTCAAAATTCAGAGGATATTATTGTTTTTATAGATGAGATGCATACTATTGTAGGAGCTGGAGCTGCAGAAGGAGCAATTGATGCTTCAAATATCTTAAAGCCTTCTCTAGCAAGGGGAGAAATACAGTGTATAGGAGCTACAACTCTTGATGAATATAGAAAATATATAGAAAAAGATGCAGCACTTGAAAGAAGATTTCAGCAGGTTTTAGTAGAGCCATCTACGGTTGAAGAGACTATAGATATATTATCAGGTTTAAGAGATAGATACGAGTCACATCATGCTGTAAAAATTACAGATGAGGCAATATTGGCTTCAGCAAGGTTGTCAGAAAGATATCTTTCTGATAGGTTTTTACCTGATAAAGCAATTGATTTAATTGATGAAGCTGCATCCATGGTTAGATTAACACTGTCAAAAATGCCAAAAGACATTGTTGATTTAAAAGAAAAAATAAAAGAATTAAATAAGGATAAAAATAATGCAATAATGATGCAAAATTTCGAAAAAGCAGCTTTTTTTAGAGATAGAGAAAAGAAACTTAAGGAAAAACAAAAAGAACTTCGAACTGATTGGGAAGAAAATCAGGATGATAAGGAAAAAAAAGTTGAAAGAGAAGATGTTGCTATTCTTATATCAAAATGGACAGGAATACCTATAGCCAAAATAGAAGAGGCAGAATCTGAAAGATTGCTTAAGATTGAACAGGAAATAAAAAAACAGGTTATAGGACAGGGTCATGCAATAAAAGTAGTTGCTAATGCTTTAAGAAGAACACGGGCGGGATTGAAGGACCCTAATAGACCTATAGGAGCTTTTATGTTTTTAGGCCCAACTGGAGTGGGGAAAACAGAGCTTGCAAGAGTTTTAGCAGAATTCATGTTTGATGATTCTAATGCTTTAATCAGAGTTGACATGTCTGAATATATGGAAAAGTTTTCTGTTTC
>CAZMFS010000391.1:0-1626 GCA_964565585.1 uncultured bacterium | reverse complement strand
TTAGCTTGTTATTTTCCTTATTTATATTCTTTATTAAATAGTAATAAAAATAAAAAGGGATAAATAGAATTTTTTTAAAATTGTAAAAATTTTGTTTTTGAGCATTAACAAGAATCTGAAGGTAAAAGAAAACGAATGATATCCCGGATATGATTAAAATATACAAAGAATTTTCTTTAAATAATAACTCTTCCATGATTTTTTATTATAAGCAAAATCTATTAATAATCAACCAAGAATTGACATTAAGTCATATTTGGTATATTATTTGTTTATGAAAATGAAAAAAATAAATCGTTACTTACACAATATAGGGACATTTGTATTATTTTCTAAAAAGGCTTATTCATCTGTAATTCCATGGCCCAGATTTAAAAACATTTTTAAAGATCTCTATGAAATGAGTGTAAGATCTTTTCCTATAGTGGCATTAACCTCATCTTTTATGGGTCTTATAATGACATATCAGCTCATATATGAGCTGCAAAAATATGGACTTGAAGCCAATGTCGGCGGTATTGTCGGGGTAGCAGTGACAAGAGAACTTGGACCGGTATTTGCAGCTCTTATTTTAGCGGGAAGATTGAGTTCGGCTATTGCTGCCGAAATAGGGTCTATGAAAATATCCGAACAGATAGATGCTTTAAAATTAATGTCCGTGGATCCCCTTAACTATCTTGTAGCACCAAGGCTTATAGCGGCATTGTTAATGATTCCGCTGTTGACGGTTTTTGCAGATGCAATTGCAATATTGAGTGGATTTCTGGTATCTTTTAATATATTGGACATGAGTTTGATGAGATACCTGGATAAGATTCAATTCCATGTGGTTACAATGGATATTCTTTCTGGTTTAATTAAAAGTTTGTTTTTTTCTCAGGTTATTGTAATAGTAGGTGCATATTTTGGGTATACTACTGAAGGGGGAGCCGAAGGAGTCGGAAAATCAACGACCAATGCAGTTGTATATGCATCAATATTAATTTTACTTGTTGATTACTTTTTAACAGCTTTATTTTTTGGATGATATTATGATAAAGGTTAAAAATTTATATAAATCATTTAAAAAAAACGATGTTTTAAATGGTATAGATCTTACATTTGAAAAAGGGAAAATTACTACAATAATTGGACAGAGTGGTTCGGGCAAAAGTGTATTTCTAAAACATCTTGTTGGGCTTTTCAAACCTGATAAGGGGAAAGTATTAGTGGAGGATGTTGATATAACAGATATTAATAAAAAAGAACTTAAAGAAATCAGATCCAAGTTTAGCTATCTATTTCAGGGAGGGGCTCTTTTTGATTCTTTGAATGTTTTGGAAAATGTAGCTTTTCCAATTGTTTGGGGAACCAAGAAAAGAGCAGAGGATTCTGATGTTAAAGAAAAGGTAAGAGATATGCTAGCAAGGGTAGGATTAAAAGATATTGAGTACAAAAAGCCTTCTGAATTAAGCGGTGGAATGAAAAAGAGAGTTGCCTTAGCCAGGGCAATTATTAAGGAACCTGAATATATCCTTTATGATGAACCAACAACAGGTCTTGATCCTATTATGTCGGCAACGATTGATGATATTATTCTAAAATTAAACAAGGATTTGAATGTTTTAACCATAGTTGTTTCTCATG
>CAZMFS010000390.1:0-1646 GCA_964565585.1 uncultured bacterium | reverse complement strand
AAGATATGAATTCAAGTTAAGGTATAAAGTAAAATTGATCCATTATAAAAATGGATTTTATTCCTCCAATCATCAGGCTTTGGTGGATCCTCCGTTAATAGGAGTGTTTGCACCTTCTACACTATATTTTATAGCTAAAAAAAATCTTTTTAAAAATTCCTTATTTAGCTTATTTTTAAAAATACTTGGCGCTATACCTATAAATAGAGCAATCTTTGATAAAAATACACTGTATAAAATAATTCAATTAATAGATGAAAATCGATCTGTTCTTATTTTTCCTGAAGGTACCAGGTCAGGAGGGAACAGATTTTTAAAACCAAAGGCTGGTATCGGATTTCTAACAAATAAATCACCGAATTCCACAATAGTACCAATAAAAATATGGAATTCAAAATTTGCCTTTGATAATTTTATTAAATTTAAAAGACCAAAAATAGAATTAGTGTATGGTAGACCATACTGTTTAAATAAACATTATAACTGGGGCAGTGACAGAAAACAAAAGTATAGAAATATTTCAAAATATATTTTAACAAGGATAAAAGAGGTGTAGTTAATGGAAATTGAAGTTTCTAAATACGCAGGGTTTTGCTTTGGAGTTGAGCGGGCAATAAATCTGGTTAAAAGTGCTGCAGAGAAAAAGAGTAAACTATATACTTTTGGGCCATTGATTCACAACCCCCAGGTTGTAGAAAATTTGGAGTCCAAGGGAGTTAAAGTTATTAATCAGCTTCAGGAAGTTGAACCTAATTCTACTGTAGTAATAAGGTCTCACGGTGTTACAAAAGACTACAAAAAGAAACTAAAACAAAAAAATGTGGATATACTGGATGCCACCTGTCCCTATGTTAAAACAGCCCAAAAAAAGGCACAGTATCTTTATAATAATGGTTATAAAGTTATTATTTATGGAGAAAAGAAGCATCCGGAAGTTAAGGCTATACATAGCTATACCAATTATAAAGGTGTTGTTATCGAAAATATTGATAAATTTAAAATTTTTGATAATGTTAAGAAATATGGTCTTGTAGCTCAGACTACAAGAAGTAAGAAGCAGTTTTCCATCTTAGTAGCAAAGTATGTTGAAAATTCAAAAGAATGTGTGGTTTTTAATACTATTTGCAATGCTACCTTCAATCGTCAGCAGGATGCTAAAAAAATTGCTGAAAAGGTTGATTTTATGTTTGTAGTAGGTGGAAAAAATAGTGCTAATACTACAAAACTATATAAAATTGTAAAACAAATTAAACCTGCTGAACACATAGAAACAGAAGATGAAATTAATATAGATAGAATAAGAGAATATGATATAATAGGTATAACAGCTGGAGCATCTACTCCAGAATATTTAATTAATGATGTAATAAATAAAATAAAAAAAATATGAATATTACAAGGGGGTAATATTATATGAGTAAAGAAAATAAGAATAATAATGAAGAAGTAAAAAAAGACATCAATGAAGAAAACATCAAAGATATGGATATGGAAAAACTATATGAAGAATCATTTAGGAACTTACAGCCAGGTAGTATAGTTTATGGTACAGTAGTAAAGGTCAAATCCAATGATGTGTTAATTGATGTTGGATATAAAGCTGAAGGAGCTGTATCAAAGAAGGAATTTGATAATCCCGATAATAT
>CAZMFS010000389.1:0-1653 GCA_964565585.1 uncultured bacterium | reverse complement strand
TATAAAATATCAGATACAATCTGCATGCTTTATGATGGCAAAATATTATTTGAAGGTACCGAACCGGAAATAAAAGAATGCGAAGAGCAGCATGTACAAAATTTCATAAATAGAATGTCAAAAAACGATAGGAAAGGGGATTAAAATGACTAAAGAAAAAAAGTGGGGAATTTTTGTAAGTATAGGAGTTATATTACTCTTTCTGGTATTTTTCCTCTTTGGCGAAATTAAACTATTTAAAGAAGGTTATAATATATATGTAAAGTATAATTTTACAGGTGGGTTGAGTGAAAACGCTCCTGTTAGATTGGCCGGTGTTGATATAGGTTCTGTAGAAAAGGTTAAAATGCAGTATAAGGAAGATGCAGATGTATATGTCCTGGTAAAATTATGGATAAAAAAGGATATCAAACTAAGACAGAATGCAAAATTTTATATAAATACACTTGGGTTATTGGGTGAAAAATATGTTGAAATATCCCCTGGGTCCTCGGATTCTGCCTATATACCTCAAAATGCAACTGTAGTGGGAGTTGATCCCCTCAGCACAGAGGAACTGTATTCTAAGGGAAAGGCTTTAGCTGATGATATACAGGAAATATTAAAAACTTTAAGAAAATTACTAAACGAGGATTCATTCGATGTTTTTATGGGTTCTTTCAAAAGCATTGAAAGGGTGATGGATAAACTTAATGTTATTTTAAAGGAAAATAGGGCTAATATAAGAAATACTACCAAAAATATAAGCAGATCTTCTGAATCACTCCCAGAAATTGCAGATAATTTAAAAAATATATCAAATGAACTGGATAAAGGTTTTAGTGGCAAGTCCCAAAAAATATCAAAAATTATAGAAAATATTGATAAAATTGCTGTAAATTTAGAAAAGTTGAGCAAAAATATGAAAGATGTTAGTGAAGGAAAGGGGAGCGCAGGTAAATTTATGAAAAATGAAGAAATATATGATAATATTAATGAAGCTACTAAAGAATTAAATGATTTGATTAAAGATATTAAGAAAAATCCAAAAAAATATTTTGAATTGAAACTGTTTTAATATGGCAAAAAAAGAAAAAAAAGTTTACATATGTAAAAATTGCGGGAAGGAATACAGCAGATGGATAGGAAAATGCCAGGAATGCGGCATGTGGGGAACCGTTGAAGAAGAGATTGTTATAAAAGGAAAAAAAAGAAGCAGCAAGCCATCAAGTACTAAAAAATCAATGGGAATAAAAAAATTAGAAGAGATAGATTTTAAGGAAGATAAACAGATTTATTCTACAGGTATTTCAGAACTAGATAGAGTTTTAGGTGGGGGATTTTTCCAGAAAAGCATTTTGTTGATGTCAGGGGATCCCGGTATAGGTAAATCTACTCTGATGCTTCAGGCTGCTGATTCTTTAATCAGAAACAATCATGAAGTTCTCTATATATCGGCGGAGGAGAGTGTAGAACAGATTAAAAAAAGATCATTAAGATTGAATGTATCACAGGATTTAATGTTAACAAACGAGGATAGATTGAATAAGATTAATAATCTCATTAAGAAAAGCGATTCTGATTTTGTTATTATTGATTCAATTCAAACAATTTATGATGAAAAGGTTGATAGCATAGCAGGTACTATAAGCCAGATAAAAAATGCTACTATTA
>CAZMFS010000388.1:0-1665 GCA_964565585.1 uncultured bacterium | reverse complement strand
TGTGCATCCGAACTTCTAATAATCGGAAACTTATTTCCGTATTCCTTTTGAATCTCCTTATATTCAATGTTTTCATCAATTTCTAAGGCATCAAATTTAACATTTTCAGGTATAAAACCAAGCTGAGAGATTATTCCATAAACATCTCTATTTATATGAGAAGGAATAGCCAATCCTTTTAACTCATGCACCTTTTTTACAGCTTCCTCAATTCCAATATTTACAGATTGTGCTAACAGCTTCTTTTCCATATTTAAAATATTTTCATCTTTATCAACAACTACCTGATCCCCGAAAAATTCAGGTTTGTTTTTAATATCCGGTAACCTTTCATAAATATAATCGTTAAATTCAGAAGCCCTACTATAATCATCAAATAATGCCAGCATGTGAGTTTCAGAAGATGTCTGCAACTCCATCCCGTAAAAAAAAGTTAGGTCATCACTTATTAAGTCCCGAAGAGCACCGGAATTCTTTGTACTGTTATGATCGGTAATTGCAATAATATCCAGTCCTCTTTTTTTTGCATTTTCTACAATATTTACAGGCGACATATTAAGGCTGCCACATGGTGAAAGAACTGAATGTATATGTAAATCAGCCTTGAATTTTCTCATCATCTAATAACGAGTACAATTTCCCAGCAGCTTCAAAAGAATCCTGCTTGTAGGTAAATATAGGTAATCCTTTTTTTTCTGCTTTCTGCATCAGTATATCATCTGGCTTAACATCGTTTACAATAACTATACCTAAAATTTCTTTTGCATCAGCTACCGCAATAATATTTTGATGTTTTTGTACAGTAAACCATAAAGAATTATCCGATGCATTTGCCAGCACATCACTCAAAAGGTCTCCTACATAACCATCTAATATATCAATATCAGAAAGATCAACATCGTTTTCCAATTTCAGGCCAACTTTTTCTTTTATTTTTTCTAATTTCATAATATTACACCTCGCTTGCCGGTCTATTTTTACAGGGTTTAATTCCTTCCTTATACAATAATCCACTAGTTTCAAACATTGTTTTTCTACTTACGATTAGAGGAATATCAAGTCTTTTTTTTGCCACCTTTATTACATTCTCCTGCGGTTTTTTCCCGCGAACAAAAATAATACCAATTATTCCCAGAATTTCTGCTACTCTTATTACCTGAAGAGAAACAGTTCCTGTAATTAGCAATGTATCTTCTTCGGTTAAAGCCAGTACATCACTTAATAAATCAGCACTATAGGCAGCGGGTACTTCTACCTCAAGTTTATCTTTACCTAATAAAACTTCTCCATCTACCAGCTTTACAACATCTTTAACTTTCATTCTGCCTCCTTAATAATTTCTCTCTACTAAATAAATAGTAAATAGATTTGTAATTTATGTCAAGTAATTAGTTAAAAGAAACACGATTATAAAATTAATTTTGTACTTTTTTTTATTTATACAAAATAGATATAAAAAAAGGGAGAAAGGATATCCTTTCTCCCAATTTTTTACTATTTATATTAGTTTATCAGCTATTATTAGCTATTAATGTTTTTCAGTTGCTTCTTCCAGAGCTTTTCCTGTGAGTACGCTACGTTTGAAATAGTTAGTATGAAGAAGATGATGAGCTTTCTCTGATCCAGGTTCTTTTAAGAATTCCTCATACAAATTCATTACTGCAT
>CAZMFS010000387.1:0-1667 GCA_964565585.1 uncultured bacterium | reverse complement strand
TGTTGCTTTTGTTCCCGCCTGAATTCTGTTATAAACATCCGGCATTCTAAAAATCCCCAAACCTCCTAAAAATAGGAACAGAGATCCAATTAATATTAATATTTCACCAACAATATTCATTTTAGCTCCTTATTTTTTTCAATAATTCTTGATATAACTACAGTTTCTAAAAATGCCAGAACTGCATATATTAATGCTACATCTAAATAAACTGAATTATCAAAGTTAAAAGCCAAAAGGACAATAGCAGCTGTAATTATTATATTTATTCCATCAAGTGATGCTATTCTATCTTCTAGATTTGGTCCTAATATTATCCTTAAAACAGCAAATAAAGCCCCAACTATTATTAAAAACCAATAGATATAATTAATCATTCAAAAACTCCTTTTATAGTTTTATCAAACTTTGAAGTTATAGATTTCTCATCTTCAACAGTATTAATATCAACTGAATGAATGTATAAATTTTCCTCATCAACATCAACAGTTAAAGTTCCTGGAGTTAAAGTTATTGAATTTGCAAGAATTAGCTTACTTACTTCATTTTTTAATTTTGTCTTGTTTTTTACAATACCAGAATTAAGAGGTAATTTAGGATTTAATACTATTAAAGCCATATGGATGTTTGCTTTAATCATCTCAAAAATTAAAAGCGGTAGATATAAGGCTACATATTTGATAATTCTTAATGGAAGATCCAGCTTAAGAATATTAAAATTAAAATATTCTTTAGTAACTAATGTAATTATTATCGAAACAACTGCTCCAACCGATAATTCTTGCCAAGATAAACTCCCTGTAAAAAAAAACCAAACCAAGAAAGATACCAAAAATAAAGATATACCTTTTTTCACAAGTCCTCCTAACATACTTGCTATCATAAATTATTTACCTATCAAACATTTTATAATAACAATCATAATTGTCAAGTATTTTAATAATTATTTCACAATTAAATAATAACTATCTAGTTTAGTATTTTATAATTACTATCATATTACATTATAATGAAAAATTTCTTTTTTTCAAATTTAATATTTATTAAATATTATTTCTTGAAATTTTCCATATAAAAAATATAATTTAAATTGATATTCTAAAAAGAGGAGTTATTATGAATTATTGGAGGGATTATAAAATAAATCAAAATGAATATCATATCTTTAAAATTGGTTATCTTAATCTTTTTGTCTATAAGGATGAATATGAATGGTTTATTAATCATAATTTAGATGATAATTATTCATTTGAATACACAACTTCAAACGAATCTATTTCTTTTTCAAACTGGTCCAGATATTTTTTGCAAAATTCTGATAATAAAATTAAAATTATGCCCCGTTTGCCTGATCTACCAATTATTATTAAATCAAAAAATGAAATAAATGTAATGCCCGGAAGTAATATTTTATATTATGCTTTTATACCGTCTTTTATTAATATATCAGTACTAAAAAAAAATAAATATTTTGAATTATTAACTATTCCCACTCAATATTTATCAAAAACAAGTTTGAATAATCCATCATCATTTGAAACGAATATTGGATATTCTCTCTATACTGAATTTTACAACTCAATAAATGATGAAGAATATAATACTGATAAAATTATCTATCCTATAAAAATTAATAATAAATCGGATGAAATATTTACATTTAAATC
>CAZMFS010000386.1:0-1710 GCA_964565585.1 uncultured bacterium | reverse complement strand
ATTTTATGGAAGATGTAAATATTTTGATAAAACAGAGATTAGAAAAAGCAGAAGAACTTAAGGACAGCGGAGTTAATTTATTTAAATATAATTATGATAAAAAACAAAAAATTAGTGAAATTCAAAATAAATATAAAGATGTAGAACAGGAACAAACCGGTTATGTAAAAACGGCCGGAAGAATGATGATAAAAAGACTACACGGGAAAAGCGGATTCGCAGATTTAAAAGATGACACCGGGAGAATACAGTTATACTTTAGAAAAGACTTTGTAGGGGATGAAAAATTTGAACTTTTTGAACAGCTTGATATAGGTGATATTGTTGGCATAGAGGGGACATTGTTTAGAACCAAAACAAATGAATTAACTATAGTTGTAAAAAAATACGAGCTATTAACAAAGTCTTTCAGGCCATTGCCCGAGAAATTTCACGGATTAAAAGATAAAGAGATGAGATATAGACAGAGGTATGTAGATCTTATAGTTAATGATGAGGTAAGAGAAACATTTAAAAAGAGAAGTAAAATAATTTCAAATATAAGAAGATATATGGAAAAAAATAATTATATGGAGGTAGAAACTCCGGTACTTCAGGATATTTATGGCGGGGCAAATGCTACACCTTTTATAACCGAGCATAAAACTTTGAACAAGGATTTTTATTTAAGGATTGCTTTGGAAACATATCTTAAAAGATTGATAGTTGGGGGATTTGAAAAGGTTTATGAAATAGGAAAGGTGTTTCGAAACGAGGGTATAGATAGACAACATAATCCCGAATTTACACTAATGGAATATTATGCAGCTTATAAGGATCTTTATGATATGATGGATTATACTGAAGATATGATTAAATATGTTGTGCAAACTTTAGATTTAAATTTGAAATCAGTTGAATATGATAGGAAAAAAATCGATTTTAGCGGAGACTGGGATAGACTTAGCCTGATAGATGCAATAAAAACATATGCAGATGTAAATCCAAAAAATATGAATGAAAATGAGATGAAAGAAGTAATAAAAAAAGAAGATGAAAAAACCGAGCTAAAGAACTTTAGTAGAGGAGAACTAATATATAGAATTTTTGAGCTTTATGTCGAAAAAGAATTAATTAAACCAACGTTTATTATAGATTTTCCCATAGAGGTTTCTCCCCTTGCCAAAAAAAAGAGGGAAGATGAAAATGAAAATTTTGTTGAACGATTTGAACTGTTTATCAATGGCTGGGAAGTCGCAAATGCTTTTTCTGAATTAAATGACCCCAAAGACCAGAGAAGCAGATTTGAAGAGCAGGAAAAACATTTTAATGAGGGAGATGAAGAAGCCCAGCGTATGGACGAAGATTTTATCAGATCTCTTGAATACGGTATGCCACCTACAGGAGGAGTAGGAATTGGTATAGATAGATTGGTAATGCTTTTAACAGATTCAAAATCAATTAAAGATGTTATCTTTTTTCCACATCTAAAGGATAAGTGAACTTAATGAATTTACCTTTTTGGATTGCAAGAAAATATTTAAAAGGAAGAAAGAGTAACAAACTTCTTTCCAGTATTACGATTATTTCTATAATAGGTATTTTTGTTGGGGTAATGGCCCTAACAGTGGTTTTATCTGTTATGGATGGCTTTGAAGAAGATTTGATGGATAAAATAATCGGTGTAAATTCGCATATAATAGTGCAGAATAAATTTGGGGATGAGATAAA
>CAZMFS010000385.1:0-1737 GCA_964565585.1 uncultured bacterium | reverse complement strand
ATAAAGATAAATTAAACATAATTTTATCTAATATTTTCAAAAAGTGCTATGAAAATTTGAGCAAAAATGATAAAATTGTATTTGAAGAATATATAGACAACAGTAGATTAATTCTTGCTATAAAGGATTACGGTAAAGGGTTGAATAAAAATGATATGTTAAAAATTATTGAAAAAGGTTATAGTAATAAGAAAAAAGGTACAGGCTGGGGATTGTATATTGTAAAATCATTAATGCAGCTGCATGGAGCAGATTTTGAGATAGAATCAAAAAAAGATAATTATACAAAAGTGAGGTTGATATTTAAAACTTATGAAAATATTGATAGTTGAAGATGATAAATCTCAATTAAAATATTTAGCTAACTTTATAAAATCTCTGGGCCACACAACTTATAAAACAGAAAGTGGTAAGGAAGCTGTTGATATAGTAAAAGATAAACCCGATATAGACCTAGTAATCACTGATTACAAATTAGATGAATTAAATGGATTAATTGTGCTTAATAAAGTAAAGAAATATGATAAAGATATTGATGTTATAATTATCACAGCTTATGGTAATACTGAAGATGCTGTTTTTGCAATGAAAAAAGGGGCCTATGATTATATAAACAAACCACTAAATTTTGACGAACTGGAGTTAACTCTGGAAAAAATAAAAAATAAAAATGAACTGAAAGATAAAGTAGAAAGTTTCAAAAGTAACATAAAAAAGCCTCAATTGATATATAAATCAAAAAAAATGAAAAAAGTAATAGAAAAAGCCAATAAAGCTTCTAAAAATGATGTGACGATACTTATACATGGTGAAAGCGGAACCGGAAAGGAACTTTTAGCTGAATATATACATAATAATAGTAAAAGAAAAAATTCAGCATTGATTAAAGCTTTTTGTGCTGCAATTCCAGAAAATTTATTGGAATCAGAATTATTTGGATATAAAAAGGGGGCTTTTACTGGAGCTTCTGAGGATTATAAAGGAAAATTTGAATTTGCTGATGGAGGTTCAATATTAATTGATGAGATAACCGAAATTCCATTAAATCTTCAGGTAAAATTATTAAGAGTGGTTGAAAATAAAGAGATTACAAGGGTAGGGGAGCATAAAGCTAAAAATCTTGATATAAAAATACTTGCAACTACAAACAGAGATATTGAGAAACAGGTTAATAAGAATAAATTTAGGGAAGATTTGTTTTATAGAATTAATATCTTTCCGATAAAAATTCCCCCGTTAAGAGAGAGAAAAAGCGATATAGATATATTGGTTGAGCATTTTCTGAAAAAATATAACAAAAAGTACAATAAAAATATAAAGCTTACTAAAAATGAAATTGATATATTAAAAAATTATAATTGGCCTGGAAACATAAGGGAACTTGAAAATACCATTATCAACTTAATAATTAGTGAAAATAAAAACATCTTAAAAAATCTAAATTTTAACAATATCGAGAGTAGCATAGATACAGATTTAACACTTGAAGAAATTGAGAAACAATATATAAAAAAAATATTACAAAAAACGGATTTTAATAAAACAAAAGCAGCTAAAATATTAGATATTCATAGAAACACTTTACAACGAAAAATTAAAGAATATAATTTAGATAGTTGACATTATTAGGTAATATGCTATAATAAAACTGTAAATATAAATATGCAGTATTTACAGGGAGTTTTGGCTTGCTGATTTGTCAATAAATGTATTATTTTGCATAATATTGACAAATTT
>CAZMFS010000384.1:0-1744 GCA_964565585.1 uncultured bacterium | reverse complement strand
AGAAAATATTTATAGTTCAAATTTGAGCGTTTACACAAAAAAATAGACATTCCCTGATTGTTATAAAATCAGGATAATGATTTTAAATTCAACTTGAAACTAATTACTAAAACTAATTGTTTCCAACATTAATTGCTTGAACTTTATACTCTTTTGGAAGAAGTTTTTTATCTTTTAATTCATATATATCATCACAAATTTTCAGTATTTCTTTTCTATGAGAAACTATAATAATAATTTTATCATCTTTTATTGACTTTAGAACTTTGTTTAATTTCTTCTCACTTTTTTGATCTATACTGGAAGTAGGTTCATCCAGAAGTAATAGATCACTATCTTTTATTAGAATTCTTGCAAGAGCAATCCTCTGCTTCTGCCCAACTGAAATATTTATCGAATCTTCCTTCAGTTCAGTTTGATATCCTTTTTTAAGTGAATTTATGAATTCATGTATTTGTGCTTGTTTAGCTGCTTTTTTTATATCCTTTTTTTCTACATTTTTGTTCCCAATAGCAATATTATTATAAATAGTATCATTAAACAAAATAGGTTCCTGATTTATTAATCCAATTTTTTTTCTGTAGTTTATTAAATTCAAATTATTTAAACAAGTGTCATTAATTTTAATTTTTCCTTTTTCAACTTTTAATTCCCCTGTTAATAATCTTATCATGGTTGATTTACCTGCTCCACTTTCTCCCACAACTGCTAAAATATTTCCCTTTCCTTCTTCTAGATTTATACTATCAAGAATTTTTTTGTCTTCATTATACTTAAAATTTACATCTTCATATTTGATTTTATTAATTTCATTTATCTTTATTCCTTCTCTTTTTTCTTTTGGTAATTCAAGCACCTTCTGTATTCTTTTCCATGCTTCCAATGATTTTTGCATTTGAATATTAAAGTTCAAAAGACTTGATGTTGGGTTATAAACATATCCCATGTATGAATTAAAAGCTACAAGAGTACCTAGTGTCATATTCCCTTTTATTATTAAATATCCTCCATATGCAAATACAGAAATTGGAATTAAAGATAATATAAATCCCAAAATAACTTCATTATTAACTGTTATTTTTAATCTTTTAATACCCTTATTAAAAGTTTTTCTGCTGCTTTTAAAATATCTTATAACATTTTTAGCCTCTCTTGATAGATTTTTAAAAACTCCTACCAGATTAACGCCTTCAGTTAATGTTCCCATTTTATTGCTTCTTGCTTCATAGTATTCGCTGCTTACCTTTCTAATTTTTTTATTATAATAAAACATTAGATACACAAACAGCGGATAGAGTATTATTGAAACTATGGCAAGCTTCCAGTTAAGAAAAAACACAGCTGTTAAACCTACAATAAGTGTTAAGATTTGTTTAACAGCTTTCATTAAAGATGGGAAAAATATATTACTAAAACTTGATACATCATCTTTTATTCTGGATATCAAATAACCTTTTTTCCAGTTCTTCAAACTGCTGCTTTTAGAATACTGAATTTTTTTGAATAATTTGATCTCCATTTCCAGAAGTATCTTTTCATCGAGAAGACCAAAATAAAATTTATTAAGATATTTAAAGATATTTTTTAATATTGCTACCCCTAAAAATAACCCTATCATTATGGCTAATTTCTCTAAATTTTCACCTTTAAGTAAAACATGATCTATAAGATACCTTGTAATTAAAGGCTGGGGTAAAGCTAAAAGAGATAAAATTATAAGAGAAAATCCTCCTATAATTATCTC
>CAZMFS010000383.1:0-1769 GCA_964565585.1 uncultured bacterium | reverse complement strand
ATTTTCTATATTTACAACTTTAAATTTTCCTATTTCTTTCTGTTTTTTTAATTGACTAATTGACAATCGAAAATTGACAATTTTACACTACTTAACTGGATTTTTTGGTCATGGTTATAATGGTAACATCCATACTTCCTGTAAAAGAACCAAAAATTTTGTACGAATGTCGAGAACTGCCCCATCTATTTAAAAACTCTCTCAAAAATTTATTTTTAAATTGCCCGATAAAAGATATTATTAATGCATCAAATTGTTTTATTTTTTAATTATTTCTAAAATATTAACCAGTTCAATATATATTAATAAAATTAGAATTCATCTATGATTATTTATATTTTTTTCTCATAAAAATTGAAATATTTTCTAAATATAATATAATATTATAAGGGGTTATATATTGACAATACCATTTATTGAAATTTTATAAAAATTTATAATATTACTTTTTTTAAAAGAAAGGAGTATTAAATGAAAAAGGTTGCCTTATTTATTAGTTTAGTTTTGGTCTTTCAATTTTTAGTTGTTCTAAAACAGATAACTACAATCGAGGTAAAACTTCTAAGGATTATTTGTATTTTTATGTTGAGGATAATAATCTGGGATTTTTAAAATATGAAGGGAATAAGCTTAATACTGCTATATCACCCCAGTTTGATAAAAATTACCTAAAAGTTAGAAATCAAAAATATGAAGAAGATTATTGGTATATAAATGCTAATAAAGAGTTAATCCCAATCCAATTACAGAATAAATGGGGTTACATCAAAAAGAAAAATGGTGGGATTTTTGAAATACCTCCTATATATGATTATGCAAGAAATTTCTACAAAAATGTAGCGACAGTAAAATCTGAAGAAGGATGGACACTGATAAACAAAAAAGGTAAAAAAATTACGAACAGCTATTATGATTTTATTGGCAAATTCAAAAATGATCATGCAAAATGCAAGATAGGAGATAAGTTTGGAATTATTGATAAATCTGGAAATATTGATATAAAATTTATTTATGATTCTGTTGAATTAAAAGATGATAACTTGATAAAAGTAGAAAAAAATAATAAATACGGATATATTAACTACGATGGGAAAAATATAATTGATATATCATATGATTATATTGGAGATTTTCATAATGGAATAGCAAAAATTTTGCTTGGAGATCTTTGGGGATTTACAAAAAAAGATGGTATGTTCGTAAATCCTAAATATGAAGAAGTTTCTAACTTTAAAAATGGTTTGGCTACTATAAAAAAGGATAACAAGTATGGATTTATTAATAAAAATGCTAAAGTTATAGTAACACCTAAATATCAAGAAGCCAAAATTTTTATAAACTCAATTGCTCCAGTTAAATTAAATGGCAAATGGGGATATCTAACCAAAAATAAGACTGAAAAAGGGGTTCAAATCAGTCAGTTAATAAATCCTAAATATGATATGGCATATTCTTTTAAATACAAAAATGCAGTAGTTAAAATGGATAATAAATTTGGAATAATAAATAAAAACGGTAATTATGTTGTTGAACCTCAGTACTCTGCCGTTAAAAACAATCCAACAGAAGGAATATTACCCGTATATCAAAATCAAAAATGGGGATATATTGATATATCAAATAATGGAAACATTATTGTTTCTCCTAAATATGAGGGAGTAGAAAAATATAATAATGGACTGGCAATAGTAGAAAAAGGTAGATATAAGGGATTAATAAACAAACAGGGAGAATATGTTTTAGAACCAAATTATAAAGAGATCCAAATA
>CAZMFS010000382.1:0-1785 GCA_964565585.1 uncultured bacterium | reverse complement strand
CTCCTGATATTGCTCTCTTACCTGCATTTACAATTTTACCCAGAAATCCTTCATTCGGATCAGAACCATCCCCCATTTTAGTATCAAAATTAATCCCATCATCCATCCAGTTCATCGCACCTGCCTCAGGAATTACTTTTTCGGCTGGATCAAGTTTAACCTCAACAGTTTGTAAATCATCCCCAAAAATTTTATAATCGATTTCGTGTGATTTCATTAAAAACCTCCTATCTTATTATATTAAGTATAAATGGGAATTAAAGAATTTTCAATATAAAGATTGTATCTGTGTGAGTGTGAATTTAAAATTTCTAATAGCTAATGGCGAATTGCTAATTATATAAAACTTCAGACAAACCAAAATGTAATAAAGTCCTTTTTTATTAAAGAAGATATTTTTATAAATTATTGATTGCAATCAATAATTTAATTGATTTTATATTTTTAAAATACAAACTGTCCTGAAATATACCGCAGAGAACATTGAAAATAAAAATTTCTTTGAGAAGTTTTAATAATGTATTATAATAAACATTGATTAGAAAAGTAGAAAAGGAAATTTTATGAATAATGTGCTGATAGCGTTTTTATTAACTGCTTTTGCAGGTTTATCTACCGGTATTGGTAGTGCTCTTGCCTTTTACTCAAAAAAAACTAATCTTTCATTTCTATCTACCTCTCTTGGATTTTCAGCGGGAGTAATGGTTTATGTTTCCTTTGTTGAAATATTATCTAAAGCAAATGAATCTTTAACTTCTGCTCTGGGCAAAACTCAAGGCGAAATAATGACCGTTTTTTCCTTCTTTCTGGGTATTGCAGTTATTGCTCTAATTGATCAATTTGTACCCGAATTTGAAAACCCTCACATTCCAAGGGAAAGAGAAGAATTAGAGGGTCTAAAAAAAGAGTCATATATAGAAGAATCTTCTCTTATGAAAATGGGCTTATTTTCTGCATTAGCTATAGCAATACACAACTTTCCTGAGGGAATAGCTACCTTTGCTTCCGCTCTATCAGATCCAAATCTAGGCATCTCTATTGCAATAGCTGTTGCTATTCACAATATCCCTGAAGGAATTTCTGTATCTGTTCCAATTTATCATGCCACGGGAAACAAGAAAAAAGCTTTTGCTTATTCATTTTTATCCGGACTTGCGGAACCTCTTGGTGCTATAATAGGATACTTTTTCTTGAGTTTTCTATTTAACGATCTTACATTTGGAATATTATTTGGGAGCGTTGCCGGAATAATGGTATTTATTTCAATAGATGAGCTACTTCCTACCTCTAGAAAGTATGGTAAAGGACACCAGGTAATATATGGTTTTATTGCCGGAATGGGTGTTATGGCAATTAGTCTCCTTTTATTTTAAAAATCTGTATGATGATTTTTAAATATATTGAATATCCTTATCATTAATTCCTCCGAAGAAAATACAATTGAAAATTCAAAATTGAAAGATGAAAATTGAAAATTAATAAACTAAATCCCTACGAAGGAAAAATTTAAATATAATATAAAAAATTCCTGATGTAGCGAATGTGATGATCGGAATTCAGGAATCTTCTTATAGACATACAAGAAAATCAAGGCTTTAGCTAATTTATCAATCCTGTCTGGAGTGATTTTTAAGTTCAGGAATCTTCTGAAATACTTTTAAAATCATTTCTACAAAGGGATAAATCTTAAGTTTTTTTTTCTCAATCTTAATCTCAGTCTTAATCTAAATATTTCGAAAGAAATTTTTAAATTTAGAAATAAAAAAAGCCCGGCGATGACCTACT
>CAZMFS010000381.1:0-1790 GCA_964565585.1 uncultured bacterium | reverse complement strand
TAGCCAGCTTTTCAACTTTATCTATTATTTCGCATCCTCCATAGTATCTCCCATTTCTGGAATAATCCCGGGTATTTTTTGCTTTCTTTTTTCTTATATAAGGATAACCTTCTGCGTATTTGTTAGTTAATACTGACCCGGCAGCTTCCATTACAGCATCAGAAACAAAATTTTCTGAAGCAATAAGTTCCAACCCAATCGATTGTCTCTTAGCTTCCTGCTGTATTAGGTTATAAATCTTATTGTCTGTATCCTTCAAGTTGCGATCTAACATAAAAACCTCCTTATTTTATTCCATCAGTTTTTTTTCTATTTCCCTAATCTTATCGATCCTTCTTTTATGTCTTCCTCCATCAAAATCAGTTTTAAAAAAGTTATCTAAGGTTTTAATCAATTCTTTTTTTTCAATAAAATCTGCAGCCAGCACCAAAACATTTGAATTATTGTGTTTGCGAGTCATTTTTGCTATTACAGGTTTATAGCACAAAGCTGCTCTAACATTTGGAAATTTATTTGCAATTATTGACATTCCAATTCCAGACCCACAGATAACAATACCTCTATCAAGCTCATTTTTTGAAACTCTTTCTGCAACCTTTTTCCCGTAATCGGGATAATCAACACTCTCGCTGCTATCGGTGCCGAAATCCTCGATCTTATACCCCTTCTTTTGCAATATATCAATAATCTTACATTTTAATTCAAAGCCTCTATGATCATTTGCAATGCCTATCTTCAAACTCTACCTCCCTAAAAATCGCTAAAATCAACTTCTTCTTTTTGTTCTTCATCTTTTACAAACTTACTGGGTTCCGTACCTTTATAAAAATACATTATAACCCCATCTTTTTTATCCTTTTTCTTTTCTTCCTGTTCTTTTTCCTCTTTGTTTTCCTTTTCAAGTTCCTCTTTTTTAACTTCCTTTTCTTTTTCTTTATCCAGTGTTGCATCAACAATTTTACCATTCCAGGGATTAACAAGCATTTTTACCAATCCAGGGGGTCTATCCCAGTTAATCCTAACAATTTCTTTTTCTTTTTCTTTATTTTTACCATCCGGATTGTTGTTATCATTTCTCGAATTATTCAAAGCAAGTGCAGCATTCTCCCTATCTTCTTTTTGCTTTTCTACTTTTATAGTATATTTATTTTTTAACTTATGTCTATTTATATCTATTTCATCAAGATCGATTTCTTTATCATTATAACCCGGAAAAATTTTATCTTTAATTTTTGTTAGCTTGCTTTTCCAGAGTTTATTCAATATAAGAGAAAAACCTTTACCGTGAGCTTTAGACCCGTATTCATCTTTACCAAGTGTGTTCTTATAATCAAAACCCATCCAGGAAGTTACAACCTGATCTGGAGTCATGGCTGTTAGCCACAAATCAGCAGATTCATTTGTTGTTCCGCTTTTACCGGCCACTACTCCCTTTAAATTATGAGCAGTTCTTAAAAAACCTGCCGTACCACCGGGCTCATAAACATCCTTCATCATCTGAAGCATAATATAAGCAGTTTGTTCATTTAACACTCTTACAGAATCAGGTTTGTTTTCCTTAATTAAATCTCCCTCTCTATTATATATTTTTCTTATAAAAATTGGATTAACTCTTTTCCCCATATTTGCAAAAGTACAGTATGCACGCGCTACTTCTAAAGGTGAAAGTTCACAGATCCCAACACTTAAAGCCGGCACTGCTGGAACATCGCTTTCGATTCCCAATTTATGAAGGTATTCTTTAGCTGTTTGTGGGCCGATATCCCTCATCAATTTGGCAGAAACTATAT
>CAZMFS010000380.1:0-1818 GCA_964565585.1 uncultured bacterium | reverse complement strand
AGAAATAGTCTAAGTATTTTAACGATCGTTTTTGTTTTGGCAACAGCTCCTTTTATTACTGGGGAAGGACTTGTCATGAAAAATGGCAGAACTTTTAGTGTAAGTATTAGAGGAGTAGCACCAAAGGAAGAAAAAGATGTAACAAAATTTGGAAAAATTATGAAAAAAGGAGATATAAAAACGGGGGGTATTGCCATAGGAGCAGAATTGGCAAGATTGTTAAATGTGAGTGTCGGTGATAAAGTAAGAATTTTATCTCCCCAGGGGAGCAAAATAACTCCGGTTGGAATGCTTCCTAAAGTAAAAGTTTTTGAAATAGAAGGTGTGTTTGAAAGTAAGATGTATGAGTATGACACCTCTCTTATTTATATGAATATCCAAAGAGCTAAAAGCTTTTTATCCAGACAGGGGGTTAGTGGAATAGGAGTGAAAATACGGGATATTGGAGAGGCTTCCGAAATTGCTTCAAAAATTGATAAAAATATTGATGATAAATTTATCGCCCGGGATTGGTTTAAAATGAATAGATCCTTATATTCAGCGATGAAGCTGGAGAAAAAAACTATGTTTATTATATTAACTCTAATAGTGCTTGTTGCATCGTTTAATATTGTTGCTTCCCTTATTACCCTTGTAAAGGAGAAAACCAAAGAGATCGGTATATTAAAATCGCTGGGTTTTGCACCTAATAAAATAAAAAAAATATTTTTATACAACGGAATGATAATAGGAGGAATAGGAATTCTTCTTGGAGAAATTGCCGGATTAATAATATGTTATATAATAGAAATAGCAGAAATTGAAATATTACCGGCTGATATTTATTATTCAACGAAACTGCAGGTTTCTTTTTCTTTCTGGAACTTTTTTATAGTGGGAGTTGTTGCATTAGTGATAGTATTTATAGCTTCAATTTTACCTGCAAAGCAGGCCGCAAAAATGGATGTAGTAGAGGCTTTAAGGTATGAATGATAAAATAATTAAAGTTAATAATCTTCAAAAAACATATTTTTCAGAAGGTGAAAATGTTAATGTGTTGAATAATATAGACTGGAACTTAAAAAAAGGCGATTCATCTGCTGTTTTGGGAGAGTCAGGTGTAGGAAAATCAACTTTTTTATATTTGCTGGGATTATTAACTGAGCCAACAGAAGGAGATATTATTATCGAAGGAAAAGAGGTTTCTAAGTTTAATGAAGCTCAGAGAGCAGAATTTATTAAAAATAATATAGGTTTTGTTTTTCAATTTTTTCAATTATTTAATGATATGACTCTGTGGGAAAATCTTTATTTTGTTGCTAAAATGTATTATAATAAAAGCCAAGCAGAAGAGAAATGTGAGGAAATGATAAAATTTTTAGGTCTTGAGGATAGAAAAGATCAAACTGCAGTGTATTTATCCGGAGGTGAAAAGCAGCGTGTAGCAGTAGCAAGAGCTTTGCTAAAAGACCCAATAATTTTACTAGCTGACGAGCCAACCGGAAATTTGGATGAAAGACATGCAAAAAAAATACTAAATTTTCTAATAAAGATACAAAAAGAGCAAGATTTATCCCTGGTAATGGTTACACATAATCCAAAAGTTGCAAATTACTGTAATAATATTTATACTTTAAAAGAAAAAAAGTTATGGAGAGGAGAAAAAATTTAATATGTATGATAAATTTAGCGAACGAGCCAGAAAGATTATAATATATGCCCGGGAGGAAGCTGCAAAGCTTAATTACGATTTTATAGGAACCGAGCATCTTTTATTAGGATTGTTAAGAGAGGGTGCTAGCATCGGGGTAATAGTATTAAGGAGACTCGAAGTAGAGG
>CAZMFS010000379.1:0-1825 GCA_964565585.1 uncultured bacterium | reverse complement strand
AAATGCAGATTATGATGTAGTGGTGCCATCAAACTTAAATAGACAGCAGTATTTTATATATCAGCTAGGTATGTATAAAACTAATGCAGTGAAGCAAAACTTAAATAAAATAAATCCTTATGTAGATATAGAGGTGCATAACAAAAAGGTTAGAAAAGATAATATTGAAAAATTATTTTCAGAATGCAGTATTATTGTTGAAGCATTTGATAGTGCTGAATCGAAACAAATGTTGATAGATTATGTTTTAAATAATATGGATAAAAAAATAATATCCGGATGGGGGATGGCAGGATTTGGACCGAGCAATGATATTAAAACTAAAAAAGTTGGTAAATTATATATATGTGGAGATGGTGAATCCTCTGCTGGACCTGGAATTGGATTAATGGCCCCTAGGGTCGGTATTTGTGCAAATCATCAGGCTAACCAGGTTGTAAGAATTATTATTAAAGGTGAATAAATAAATTAACGTTAAAATTTCTATTAATAGCTGTACTTGGATAGTTTTGCAAGCAGTGCATCAGAAAGCTTTAAGTTGATGAGATAGAACAGATTAGATATTAATCTATAAAGGGTCATATCGTTTATTCTGTTTCCCTTTTCAACAAGATTCCATTTTGGAGCTATTTTGTAAACCTTTTCATAAATTGATGGATAATCAAAATTCCCAACAAATGATAGATCGATTACAATACTATTTGATGGAATTTCTGTAGTAGGAATAAGAAAATTTTTACTTGGAACTGCTGAAATAACAATATCTGAAATTCTGACTGATTTTAAAATATCCGAAAAATCGGTATATTCATGACATATTCTTACCGAACCATTTTCATTTAAAAGCATTAAACCTAGAGATCTTCCTACTGCCAGGGAATCATTTATTATTGTTATTTTTTTTCTTTCGATTTTAAAGGGATTGTAATTTAAACTATCAGGATAGGAACCGGTTTTATCTTTGTAATTTTCATATTTGTTTGAGAAGTGTTTAAAAATATATAATATTCCCTTGGGAGTTGGAGGAATAATTAATTTTCTCATCTCATTCATTTTGATAAATTTTTTATGCTGAACAAGATATCCCAGATGGTAGTTTGTCAAACCTTCAAGGTCTTTATCTTCATCTATTAGATTCATAAAAAATGTATCTTTTACATCAAAGGAGGTGGGATACATAATCATAATTCCATCTATATCACTATCATTATTCAAATTGTATATTAACTCTTCTAGTTTTTTCTTCTCGTATACATAATAATCTCTAAAGTCTATGTTATGCTTTTGACAAAAATTTTTAATTCCTTTCATATATGATTTAGAACCTGCATCATCTGTTGTTAGTATTGCACACATTGTTGGTTTAATATCATGTTTTGAATAGAATTTAAGATGTTTTTCTAATTCAGGTTTTTCATAATCCCTGATAAGATGGTTAATATCAATTATTTTTTTCCGGTTTTTGCTTTCCAATTTTATCATCCACTCCTAAAACTTTAAAAATATTTCCACTGTAGGAGTATATCTTTCCCTCATATTTTAACAAGGTTATTTCAAGTATATTTTTCAGATTCCCAATTAAATAATCATTCCCGTTTACAATAATTTTATTTTTTTTATCAAAATTTACATCTTTATCTACTATAAAACACTTAAGATTTTTTAATTTTTTAATATTTTTATTGTTATCTATAATATATTTTTCTCCATTAAGCTTCAAAATTATTTTATCAATTTGCGTATATTTTTTAAAAGGGTATCTAGGTTTTAAACGATATTTCCCATTGCTTAATTTATCAACAAAAAAAATCCCTACTATAACAAG
>CAZMFS010000378.1:0-1880 GCA_964565585.1 uncultured bacterium | reverse complement strand
CAAATTTCGGAATTTTGGAAAATGATATATATAATAAATTTCAAAAGAATTATAATTACAAGTTAAATCAGTTTACAATCCTCCCAATAGATGCTTTCAACATTGCTTTTAAAGCAGTAAAAAGAAGTGGAGGCTTAAAAGGAGAAAGCATTGTAGATGCTTTATATTCAATTCATAATGAAGAAGGCTTCTGCGGAAAAATATCTGTATTAGATAATGGAGATATTTGGAAGCAGATATTTCTGTATGAAATTGAAAACGGAAAACCCAGAAGGATAGATGTAAGTGTTCAAGAAGAACATATTGTTGAAATTAGATAGATTTTTTAAGATTGTTTTTGTCTTATATTTGAGTATAATATTCTATCTGTCTGCACAGCCTTCAGTAACTAAGGTTGGATTACTTAATTTTATTCATTCAGATAAACTGATCCATTTTATTGAGTATTCTTTATTAGCTATAATAGGATTTTTTGCTTTTAGAAAAATTAGAAATTATAAAATAAAATTATTAATTTTTGGTATCATATTTGCCTTTAGCGATGAAATACATCAGCTATTTGTTCCTACCCGGGTTTTTGATTATTATGATTTAATTATGGATATTCTTCCTTTTGTATTTATACAATTTATCAAATTTCCCTTAAACATCCCGGATATAAAGATAAAAGGAAAATATAAGAATAAAATATATGAACTGTTGAGGTCTGTAATTTTTGATATAGAGATAAAAGATTCTGGAAAAAGCAAATTCACAATATGGATTAAAGATAAATATATTTACTATTTTCATAAAAAAAGGTTGTTTTATAAAAGAAGGTATAAAAAAAATGATCCAAAGGAAATAAAGAAAGAAATTTATCTCGATTTAAAAAATTTTCTTGAAAGAAATTTTTCTAAATGGGGTATAGTTTATATGACAAGACCAATAAAAAAACTTCATTATCTTAAAGGTAGTTATAAAGATAAGAAAAAAAAGTTAAGAAAAAAGTATCTAGTTAGTAAGGAAAAAGCCAATCTTATGATTGATTTATATAAGATTGAAAATAAAGTTGTGAACAATTTAGAAAGCTCAGCAAAAGCTTTGTATATTAATATTCCGTTTTGTCCAAGTAAATGTGCTTACTGTTCTTTTACATCCTATTCGATGAAAACATTTTCTAAATATTATGATGATTATATCAGGTGTCTAAAAAAGGAGCTTTATACAAAGCTTAGAGATACCAATTCGAATAAAGTTAAAATAGTATATTTTGGGGGAGGAACGCCTATGACCCTCAAAAATCAAGATCTGATAGATATTTTCAATATTATTTTTAAATATCTTAATAAGAATGACCTTATTGAATTTACATTTGAAGGAGGTAGACCGGAACTTTTTTCAAAAGCAAAATTGGAAATTTTAGAAAATTATGGAGTAACCCGTATTGCTCTAAACCCCCAATCTTTAAATGATAAAACCCTTAATAAGGTTGAAAGAGAACATTCTATTGAAGATTTCTATAAAGCCTATCATAAAACAATTAAGTATAATTTCCAAATAATTAATTCTGATATAATTCTTGGATTGCCCGGTGAAAATTATAAACATCATATTGAAACTATAAAAAAACTTTTAGAACTTGAGAGAGTAAATAATATTACCGTTCATATCTTATCCCCCAAAAAAGGTTCAAAATTGTATCAAAGCGGGTATAATTTTAATAAAAGTGTTAGTAAATCACACGAAAAGGTGGATAAAATATTAAGAAAGAACGATTTTAAACCTTATTATTTATATAAACAGAGACATATTCTGGATAATCTTGAAAATATTGGATATGGAAAAAATAATAGTATTTCTTATTATCACTCATTCAAAATCACCCTTATTGTCTTAAA
>CAZMFS010000377.1:0-1882 GCA_964565585.1 uncultured bacterium | reverse complement strand
TTTATCAATACAATTCAGGGTCCTGGGAATATATAGGCGCAGGAGATTAATTAAAGAGGATATTTTTATGCTAAAAATATCCTCTTTAACTTAATAATTATCAAAATCTACCATTTGTTTTAATATTTATTTTTATCTTTCCAGATTTTATCCACAGATTTCTTTCACTATACAATATATAGTTATATATATTTTTAATTGATTAATTGACCATCAGTAATTGAAAATCCTCAATCGAAATCCAGCTCTGCTGTATTTCGTGGTTAGTTATAATTATTAAACATCCATACTTCCTGTAAACGAATCAAGAACTTTGTATAAATGTGAAGACCTGAACCCTTTTGTTTTTTTACAGGATAAGTATTTTTTCTTGACATTAAACCTTTAATGTGTGACCCCATTTGTTTTCTTTATTTCTTTTTTAATTTTTTTCTGTCACAATTTAGTTCTTTTTATATTTTACTACTTTATATACTCCAAGTATTAATAACCCTCCAATAAAAATCATCGCGGTATAATAATTATTGAAATAATTATAAATTAATGCAGCAACTGATAACAGGATAATTAAAATTCCCATTACAAATTGAAATTTTCTATTTTTTATATTCATTAGTATCTCCTATATTTAATTGTAAATCGCCCCCCTTAAGAAGGATTTATACTTTTTTATACATTTTTTGAAAAAAATGTCAACAAATTAATTTGAAATTTGGTGATTTTAGTACAGAACCTGGTTATATAAGCACATAATGTGGATAAGAATTTACTATAAGTTTTTAAAATTTAAAAATTTAATGGAATCTTCTGGAGTTAAATTTATTTTTTTACTTTAACTTAGACTTTAGCTTTGACTAATAATCCGGATCCTAACTTATGGGTAAGTCCTGTCCGATGAAGATTTTTAAAACGAACACGAATAGCTAACTACTAATACTGTAAATTTTTAATACTTTCTCAAGTCCTAACCCAAAAGCTCAATCTTAGTCTTAATCTCGGTCTAAAAATTGCAAAGCAATTTTTAAATTTTGATTGATTAATTGACAATTAACAATCGCCAATTGGAATCCAATTTTGCTGGATTGCTACCTATTCCATTTTTTCTTATTTGGATCCCATAATTTGCTGGAAAATTTATCATTGAGAATATTTTCATAAACGGGAAGTAAAAATTTAGATATATTTTTAATAACAGTTTGAAATTCAATTTTTTCTCCCCGAATTTTATTTACAAAATTATTCCACTGTCTAATTTTATTATTATCTTTATAAAATTCTTCATCAAATATTTTTGGATTTTTTTCAAAAACTGTATTTCTTCTTCTAAATGTTTCCCTAATGGCTTTTTGCAATATTTTCATTTCATACTTTTTTTGTTTCAATAAATAGTTGATATCGTAAAAATCCTTCATTCTGCTATTTATTAAAGATAATTTTACCATTGATTCAAATTTTTCCGAAATAACAGATTCTGCACTATAAGCACTTATAACTGGCCTATCAAAATTTAATAAAGCTGGATACTCCATTTCCATACTATCCGGAATAACAACATCTCCAAATCCAATATCAATCTGAATCTTTTTTCGGGCCTGTCCAAGAGTAGCAATTACTTTTAATCTTATCCCTTCATATTGAGCACCTTCAGTTATTCTTTCCATCTCTATTGTTTCTTTTTTAAATTCTACACCATCATCAACATTAAAATTACAAATTTTTTCAAACATATTACGTATTTCTTTTAAATTATTGCTTACATTTTTTCCTAAAAAATCAATATCTTTTGTTGTTCTGGTTTTAAAATTACTTTTTGATAATATAATCAATCCCCCTTTTAGAATTAATTTATCTTTAAAAGTTGTTTTAGATAATCTATAAAGCA
>CAZMFS010000376.1:0-1883 GCA_964565585.1 uncultured bacterium | reverse complement strand
AACTCCAATGATTCTAAGAAAAAAGTTAAAATTGAAAAGAAAAGCGGGGGATTAGATATTCTGGATTTGAGTATGATAACCGATAGCGAAAAGAAAAGAAGAAAAAAACTGATATTAATTAAATCGGATAAAAAGGTAAAGAAATTAGAAGAAAAAAATGAAGAAAGAAAAGAGTTCTTGAATGATAACGGAGTTGTTGAATTTAAAGCTGCTTCAAATTTTGCCCCCCTATTGATATCATTAAAATTTAAAGGCAATGAGTGGCTGGATTCAAGTTATCCAGATTTTATATCAAAATCATGGTGGAATCCATGGGCAGGAGGGATTATAACCTCTTTACCCGATAAGAATATAATTTATAGCTACAGGCGGGATTATGAGATAGACTTTATTAAAATTAAAGACAACAAAAAGAATATCTGGGAGGGGTTTGACATTAGATCGATTATAGAGAGTAGTGAAAAATTTAATGGATTAATTATACATGATATGTATTTAACACTTCCAGGAGTCCCATTGCTTTTAAAACAGACCTATATTGAACAGAAAACGGGGTCAATAATAAAGAATGAAGGGTTTGAAAATACAATGTTTTTTACAGCAGATAAATTAAAAAATCTGGAACTTTCCATGAAAAATAACTTAGGCTTAGAAAGCATTTTTTATGCAGGAAGGGCAATGCAGAATATCGGATTAGAAGATTTGGTGGTTTTGAAGGCAAAAAATAGAAAAGAGAGATTAAATGTATATTTGCCAGGTTCCTACAAACCTTTTGCTTTTACAAATAGTACTACTGCAGGTATTATAAAAAATGATATAATGACGGTGAAATCAAAAAGTAAAAGATATTTCAATCCTGTATTTTTCCTATTTGAAGAAAAAAAACTGAATATCAACTCAATAGTTATGAGAGATTTTAAAAACATTAAGTTTAAAATATAGAGATGATAAGGAAGGGAGTAATGAATTTTCTTTATCCTGGTATAATTTAATAAGTATTTGATTTATAAAAAGTATGGAGAGTTTTATGAAAACTATAGAAGCGATAAAAAAAGAAAAAGTATTAGAAAGTTTAAACAAAAAGATTTGAGTGATGATGTTATAAAACAGTTATTAAAACTAGCAGCAGAGGTTCTCTCTGCTAAAAATTCACAACCCTGGGAATTTTTAGTTTTAAAAAATGATAGAAAAAATATAATTTCAGAGATAATGCTAAATAGAGTAAATGAAAAAAAAAAGTTGCTATCGGTAGTGTGAAGAATTCTGCCAGGATTATAAAGAAGGCTCCTGTTTACTAGTTGTATATAACACAAATAAAAAACATTACATTGACATTAAAAAAGTTTGTAGATATCTGGCGAACTGTTGATCTTCAGTCTATAGCTGCTTCAATTCAGAATCTTTTTCTGGCTGCTACCGATAAGGGACTGGGTTCTTTATGGATTAAGGATATATTTGTTGATCGGGAAGGAATTAACAGATTCCTGGATAATGAGAATAACGAACTTGTTGCTGCAATTAGTTTAGGATTTCCTGATGAAAATCACGGCAAACCTGATCGAAAGAAATTGAGCGATGTAGTGAAATGGCCCAGAGATTAGATTAAATATTGCAATATTATTTATTATAGCTAACATTTATCTAAAGAAAAACAAGAAGGTTTTTATGTTTGAGATTATATTAAATAAAATATTGCCAATAATAGCAATATATTTTATAGGTTTTATAAGTAAAAAACTGAAAATATTTAACAAAAAAAGTGGAGAACTTTTTCTAAAGCTGGTTTTTTATCTGGGCCTGCCCTCTCTAATTATTACTTCTTTTGCAAAGATTGAAATATCCCAGGAATTATTTTGAATACCAATTTCTGCAGTTATAGTTTT
>CAZMFS010000375.1:0-1890 GCA_964565585.1 uncultured bacterium | reverse complement strand
TTTTTACCATTTTTCCACCTTTTTCAGGTCTTAATTCAATATTATGGATATGTGTACCTATAGGTATATCTTTTAGTTTCAATGCATTTCCAATCTTAACTTCTGCACCTTCTCCGCTCTCTATAGTATCTCCAACCTCAAGACCTTTAGGAGCAAGAATATATCTTTTTTCTCCATCTTTATACTGTATCAAAGCAATTCTGGCTGATCTATTGGGGTCATACTCTATAGCTTTAACTTCTCCAGGTATCCCATCTTTATCTCTTGCAAAATCTATTATTCTATATTTTCTTCTATGACCTCCACCTTTTCTTCTAACGGAAATATGTCCATAATTATTTCTTCCGGATTTTTTCTTCAATATTTTTGTTAGAGATTTTTCCGGTTTCGTTTTTGTTACCATAGAGAAATCTCTTCGGCTCATTCTTCTTCTACCGGAGGTGGTAGGTTTATACCTTTTTTCACTCATAATCTATCTACTCCTTTCTACTCTTATTCAAAAAAGTCAATATAATCGCCTTCGGCTAAAGTTACTATAGCTTTCTTCCAATCGGGGGTAAAACCTTCTACATATCTTTCTCTTTTCTTCCTACCTCTCATATTCATTGTAGCAACTTTAGTTACAGTTACATCAAATATCTCTTCAACTGCTTTTTTTATTTGTATTTTATTGGAATTTTTTGCAACTCTGAAATGATATTTATTCAATTCTTCCTGCTGCATCATTCCTTTTTCAGTTAAAATAGGTTCATAAATAACATCATAAGGTGTTTCCATTATGCAAGCACCTCCTCTAGAGTATCGACAGCATCTTTTATAACAACAACTTTATGTGCCCATAATAAATCATAAGCACTAACCTGTTTTGCTGCCAAATATTTAACATTATGTATATTTCTTGTTATTCTGTAAATATCTTCATCATATTCATTAGGAACAAAAACTATTTTTTCATCTTTATTATCTCTAAATTGATTTAGAAAGCTAGCCATATGTTTTGTTTTATATTCATCAAATTCAATACTATCCACTATAAAAAGCTCTTCTTCTTTCTGTTTTAAGCTCCAAGCACTTCTAAGAGCAAGTTTTCTCATTTTTTGAGGCATTTTTTGTGAATAATCTCTCGGTTTAGGTCCAAATGCAACTCCGCCTCCTACCCATTGAGGAGAACGAATACTACCGTGACGTGCTCTTCCGGTTCCTTTTTGTCTCCAAGGTTTTTGACCTCCACCTGACACTTCAGATCTTGTTTTTGTAGAATGAGATCCTGCTCTCTTATTAGCACGCTGTTTAACCACTGCCTGATGAAGAACTCCCATATTTGGGTCTATATCAAACACACTGTTATTTAATTTCATATCTTCAACTTCATTAGCTTTCATATCATATACTTTTGTCTTAGCCATCTTTATCATCCTTTCTTAAGCATTATTCTTTTGATGAATTAAAAATATATAATATTGTGCCATTCGCGCCTGGAACGGCTCCCTTAATAAACAAAAGATTTCTTTCTTCATCTTTTCTTACTACTTCAAGGTTTTCTATTGTTCTATATTTATTTCCCATCTGTCCTGCCATAGGCATGCCTTTAACAACCTTTGCGGGATCGGCACTAGCACCTATAGATCCAGGAGCTCTATGGAAATGAGAACCGTGTGTTTTTCTACCGGTTGAAGCCTTATGCCTCTTTACTGTCCCCTGAAAACCTTTACCTTTTGTTATTCCTCTAACCTTTACATACTTTGAAATATCTTCAAAATCTATTTTGTCACCAATATTATATTTCTCTACATCTAAATCCTTGAATTCCTTAAGATGTTTTTTGGGGTCAATTCCTTTTTTCTCAAATGCTTTTTTTCTAGCAAGCTCTCTTTGTTTTTCTCCCTTCTT
>CAZMFS010000374.1:0-1894 GCA_964565585.1 uncultured bacterium | reverse complement strand
ACTACGAAGAATTATTGAGCTCCCAACCAGTATTTATATTATAACATTTTAAGGGAACTGAAAAAATTACCGTTTTGAGATTTTATATGTTCACAATTTAGATTTTCATTTCGCTTAAATAAAGGATTTAAGAGATTTGAGAGGTTAGATTTTGTTCACAAATTGTGATAAGAAATTCAGCAGAGCTGAATTTCGATTGTCGATTTAAGACAAAGATTGTCGATTTTATAAGTTTTTTATAATTAAAGTTTCAATAATATTCGTATAGATTAACTTTTTTTGGCTTAGCAAAAATATTAATCTATTTATCTATTTGTTAATCTTATATTTAACATAATATTGGTCTTTGTCTTCATTATTATATATCCAGTATTTATTTCCTAAAATATTCACTATTTTATCAAATTTAGGTTTTTTAATTTCTTTTTTATCATCTTTATTAAAATTATAAATATAATAATTATCACAGTATTCAAATAAGAAATTGTTATGTCTATCAACGGCAAGTATACTTGTATTTGCAATTTTCTTATTACCAGCTGTTCTTTCAAAATTTGATGGAAGTATAATCTGTTTTATAAATTTTAATTTATACTTTTCCTTTTTCTTCTTAAAAAAGAATATACTATCAAATGATTGAATTACTAATTTTTGATCATTATCTACTATTTTCTGTAAACCCCTTCTTGCTGCTTTTAAAAATGGATTTTTAGTTTCTTCTTCATGCTTTATTTTAAATTTGCTTTTAACTTTTACTTTATCACAGTCAACTTTTACTTCATAAACTATTAAATAATCTTCTATATTATAGCCAATTCCATACAGCTTATTTCGTACTTTACTAAAACAATTAATTGGCACAGCTTTGTTAATATTAACTGTTTCAGAAAATTTAAAATAATTATCAAATTTTAAAAATCTTTTTAGTTTATCATCATATAAGTAAAAATTCTCTTTAAAATAAAATATACCAGAGGAATGCATTGCCTCATTTGGACCTTTTCCCCTTCTTATTTCTTTTACCAATTTCGGTTTTAAATTTTTGTTAAATTTATAAATATAAGCAGCTACCTCCATGTCTCCATAATATGTATAAATTTTATCTCTATATACAACATAATTAAAATTGCTAATTTGACCATACATTTCTTTTGTTATATTTTTTTTTCTATCATATTTTTTTAATTGAAAATGTTTTTTAATATCTTTATCAGAGTTATTTTTGCAACCCCCTAAAAAAAATACACCTATAATTAATATAGTAATTATTTTTTTCATACTAACTCCAAAGGCTAAAGCAGGAAGACTTCCTGCTTTAGCCAAAATTTTTAGCCATTAACAGTTGAACCATAAGCCGGTAAAACATCAACTAGCTTATCATCTTCATAAATATAAGCATATTCTTGACCATCAACTGTATGAAATTCAACTCTAGTTTTACCCCCATCAATTTGCCTAAGTTCACTCTCTTTCAGCTCTCTCATAAATATTACTCCTTCCAATCTTAAAAAGATTAAAACGTCAATCCACATCTTATCCCAATATTGGAATTAAATAACATATATGTATTAAATCCTCCCCCTTAGAAGGACTTATACTTATTTGTACATCATTGAGATTAGCTGTCAAGTTTCTAATTTCGAGTTTGGTGATTTTAGCACATAACCCGGTGTTATGAGCACATAACCTGGATGAGAAATTCAGCAGCGCTGAATTTCGATTGTCTATTGTCGATGGACGATTGCCAATTAAATAAAATCTAAGAATAAATTATTTTGCTCATCTTTCGCATCCAAAAATTAGATAAGCAATTTTAAACACACACTCAAACAGACACAAACACATTTTTTATTCAGGAAGCAGAAAACATTGAAACAACGAATTCACTCAAATT
>CAZMFS010000373.1:0-1895 GCA_964565585.1 uncultured bacterium | reverse complement strand
ATAGTTTACCTACAACAAGTATCGCGCTGTTTTTATTTATGCTTCTTTTGATTAATATTGTGTTGTGTGCTTTTAACCTTCTTCCTATTCCTCCATTGGATGGTTCACATGTTCTGCAAATTCTTTTACCAGAAAGATGGGCAAGTAAATTTAGAAGTCTTTCACAGTATGGATTTGTAATTGTTATTGGACTAATAATGCTTGGCGCTATAGGCATGTATTTGAGATTTGTAATGTTTATGTATAGCTTTCTCAGTGGATTACCCCTCGGTAATATTCTTGGTTATGCATTTGGAGGATAATTGATGGATATTAATAAAATGAGAAACTTTGTTCCTGCAGAACAGGACCTTAAGGATCAAATATTTTTTGAAGATGATAAAAAAAGAGAGATAATGGTAATAAAAACAAACAGGGATGGTTTGAAGTATTCTATAGATGGTGAAATGAACTTCGGAGCTGTCAAATCTTCAAAAAACCAGTTGAGAATAATTTTTAGCTTCATAAAAGAGGAAACTGATAACTTTGTAGTTGATTTAAATATTCCTATAGATGAAAACATTGATGATATTAAAAGCTACTTTAATCAAAACACTCTGTATGTATCTTTCTATTATTATGAAAACAAAAAACTTTATTACGGGTTTTCTAAATCTTTTAAAATTTCAAAATCTCAAAAAAAAGAGATATTAAAAATGCTTGATTCGGAATATCCGATTATTCATAAAATGGATTTGGCGGATCTGAAACTAAAAAAAATTATTTCATCAAACTATTATGTATATAAAACTGAACTGGACAAAGATAAGGTCTCAGATTATTTTCTGGATATTTTGAAAAAATTCATTGGAAAGAATATTAATATGTCGCTGTGGTTTAGTTACGATAAAGATGCATATTATGTCTATTCCAGTGAGATGCTCGAAGAAGAAGAGGTAGTTGAAAAAAATAAAAATCCTTTAGACGATACTGCATTACCATTTGGTGTTGTAAGGGGTAATACAATTTTCTTAGCAGCAATAAATCAAAAAGGATTAAAAAGGCTGGCCCAAATTGCAGGGCATAACAAATATGAAGAGAAATATAACTTATGGAATTAGCTTAATCTCAATTCTTTTATTTCTCTACTTTGGTGGCTGTAGCCTCAGGTATATAGAAAAAGATAAAATAGATATTAATAGCAACACGGATTTGTTTAAAAAAGCTATATCCCTGGTTGAAGAAAAAAGATATGATAATGCTTTAGAATATTTAGATAGAATAGATAGAGCATCACCCCTTTTTTCAATTTCTTTAATGAAAAAGGTAAAAATACATTATAAACTAGGCTATTATCATCGAGCATATTCTGATTTAACTGATTTTAGAAAAAATTTGGTAACCTATCCATATTTAAAAGATTTTTATTACTATTATTTTTTTAAAATTCATTTTAGACAAAATAATTATGATAGTGTCATATCCAATTCATTTTTTATTGAGAATGTTTATGAAAACAGTATAAAGAAAAACCTGAAACTTTTGCTGGCAAAAAGCTATTATAAGAAGAAAAACTATAAAGAATCTTATAGAATATTAATAAATCTCTATGATAAGAAAAATAATTATAAAAACAAAAATGAAATAAAAAATTATCTGTGGAGAATAGTTAATAAAAGAAAAAACTTGCTCAGTAAAAAAGGGTTAAGATTTTTAAAACATTTCATTGAGAGTAATCCTAAAAAAATCAAAAACCTTTTATTTGAAAATTCTGAATACAAATCTGAAGCTCTCTGGTGGGAAATTTACTATAAAATTAGGTCATATAATCAAATTGTACATAACAAAAATTTATCAAATGGCATATACATAAAAAAATATTCTACATTAATAAAAAACAAAAAAAAAAAACAGAA
>CAZMFS010000372.1:0-1902 GCA_964565585.1 uncultured bacterium | reverse complement strand
TACTTTATAAAATTTATTTTTAGAAATATAAACTACATTATTAAATTTCATATTAAAACCAAAAGCATCATATAAATTTAATAATTGTAAATTTTTATAATAATTATTTAATTCTTTGGAAATACCTCCTAACCTAATCGGTTTAAACTCTTCATATCTATTTTTATAATGAGGTTTAATTTTTTTATTTTTTGTATTACCTTTAATATTATCAAAAATTTCATTATATGTTTTATATTTATCATCCTTTAAAGAATTTATTTTTTTATTTATATTATTATCTTTTATATAACTATCTGAGAAATTAACAAATGAAAAGTAATCATAATAGATTATTTGCTCATAATCAGGATACTTTTCAATGGTGGACTCTTTGAGCTGTAATTGTTTAAACCACTTATCTTTTTCAAATACCATTGTCATCAAATTTATTTTTTTAACTAAAAATGATAAATAATTTTCACAGTTTTCATTTAAATTCCAATTATTCAATATTTTTTTTAACTTTTTATATTTAAAATTTTGAGCGAAATATAGAGCTTTCTGATATTTATATTCATTTTTTTGAAATTTATTTAATGAATTTCCATTGATATAACTACAATATTTACTAAAATTCTTTTTATTATTTTCAATTCTATTTTCCCTTATTAGTAAAAGTACAAACCTATTGTAATATTTTTTAAATTTTTTATTTAATTTTTCATATTTAATGTTATTAAAACGTTTTATCAAATTCCTAAATTCAGATTTTTTAAAAAATATATTTAAGGTTGAAAAATTGTTTTTTATTGCTACTGACAATAATGAATAAAGTATTAAAATATTTTTATTTTTTTGCTTTAATATATTTTCTAAATTATTTGCAAATTTGATTATATAATTTTTACTATAGTACTTTATAACCTCATACTCGGGGATCAAGTTAAAAGTATATAATTTGTTAAGTAAATCATGATTAGAATATACTTTTTCAAAATTGAATCCGTTAAAAGACTCATTTCCTATAGTTTTAAAATTTTCTGTATATTTATCTCTTACTATTTCCTTTGAAGTAGAAAGAAAATACAAAAAATTCGACATCAATTGTTTATAATCTTCTTGATGATTATTATATTGGTATTTCTTTAGTTTATTTCTAATTTCATTCAAAGGAATTTCAATAATGTTATGATTTTTATAAAATAATTTTTTACTCTCGTCATTTGATTTATCTTTTTTAATCAAATAAATTTTATACCCATTATTTCTATTTTTAATATATTTTTTTACCCATTTTATCCACTTTTTAAAATTAGGATCATCACCCGAAAAACCTATTAAACACATTGATTCTTGTAATAAAACAATTCTCATTAAATAGGCAAAAGCTTCATGTTTTTCTGGATATGTTTCATAATCTTCACTGGATATTATATAGCATTTGTTTTTATCACCATCAAATCCATATTTATTATCCTTATTTCTTAAAGTACCATGCAACTTTATTATCCTATTATTAGTCCCAATTGCTAAATCTTCTGCCTTTCTTACAATATCATATTTTTTTTTCTCAATATTTATTAATTTATTTTTCAAATCTAATATTTCTAAAAAGTTTTTATTTATAGCTAAAGAATTATAAACTTCTTTAAATATGTTTTTATTTTTTTCATAATATTCTTTATTTTCATTTATTCTATTAGTTTCACAATTATCATCATTTTTAGTTTTTAAAGAAATATAGTTTTTGAGATCTTTTTTTAATATTCCACTTAGCCTATCAATCCTTATATTTTTAGATTTATATATATAATTAAGTATCTTATTTTCAATTTTATCTTTGTGATCATCAGATTCTGTAAAGAATTGATTTAATTTTTTCGCTTTTGCAGTCTTTTTTCAAGGATAGACGGATCGATA
>CAZMFS010000371.1:0-1906 GCA_964565585.1 uncultured bacterium | reverse complement strand
CAAATAATATATCAATTATCATTGTTAAATTCTTTTCCGTATAACTATCGTTTACTTTTTTCAGTATCTGTTTATTAAATTTATTAAAAAGCAGATCTGAACCCTCTGTATTTTTATATATTAATGCATCCCTGAAAAGATATGTAAATCTTTTTAAAAGATTTTTTAAATTAATTCCTTCTTTTTCAATATCCTGTAGAAACTTAATAGATTCTAGAAAAGGCTCTTCAATCAACTTATTCAGTAATTCGTTAGCAATTTTTTCCTCTTTAGCTCCTGTAAGAAGTTCCACATCCTCAATTTGAATTTTTCCCTCGGACAATGATATAATCTGGTCAAGAAGGGATTCTGCATCTCTCATAATTCCATCTGAAACTTTAGCAATCAGTAAAGCGGCATCTTCTTCAATTTCCTTTCCTTCTTTTTGTACTATATTTTCTATTCTCTCTTTTATGTTTTCCAGAGATATCCTCTGAAAAACAAATCTCTGACATCTTGATGTTATTGTTTCAGGTATTTTTTGAGGTTCGGTAGTTGCAAAGATAAATATTACATGGGGAGGGGGTTCCTCCAGGGTTTTTAGCAATGAATTAAATGCATGCTTACTAAACATATGAACTTCATCAATAATATAAATTTTATACCTCGAATTCACAGGTTTATAATGTACATTTTCAATTATTTTTTCCTGTACTTCATTTACTGTCCTGTATGAAGCAGCATCAAATTCGATAACATCAATATTTTGACCTTCTTTTATGCTGTTACATGATTCGCAACTTTCACAAGGTTCTAAAGTTGGTCCCTCCACGCAATTTAGAGATTTAGAAAAAATCCTGGCTACAGAAGTTTTGCCTATACCTCTTGGACCTATAAATAGATAAGCATGTGATATTCTTTCATTATTTATAGCATTAGAAAGAGTTTTAACAATATGTTTTTGACCGACAACTTCAGAAAAATTCTGAGGCCTATATTTTCTAGCTAAAGCAAGATAAGACATATAACTCCTATTATTCTTTTGGGCACTCCACCCAGAACACCTTAACCCAGTGCAGAATCTGCTACCGCTGCTTCCTCCCGGACCTGACGGACTTTACAAACCTGCTCTTGTTAAGGGTCCAAGCAGAGTACCCAAAACAATATATCAACGGACAGTATTATATCAATATATGCTTTAAAGTCAATCCTTTTATTAAAAATCAATGTCACGATTTCCCGTCATCGGTTAACCGTGATCCGTCACCCGTTTAATAATCACAAAAGTATTTTTTAGTAACTATTGATAGATCGAAGAAATAACTCCAATTAATAAGCTCTTAAAAATTACCTTCACAATTTTCTTTACTCGTTATTCTATATCGATGTTTTTTAAGAGAATCATTTACCTGATTTTTAGACTTAGATTAAGGCTAAGATTAATCTTATAGGCAGGAATTTGAGAATGTTTTTTAAAAAGACAATTTCTTGATGGTTTAACCCCCTATCAATAGGACAAAATCTTACCTTTGAAATTCAAACTTTTAAATTATATTATTTTTTTGAATCTCTGGCTTTAAAACTCTTTCAAAAGTTTATTTGAAATTGTATGATAAAAATATTATTTATTCATTCAATTTCATCCTTATTTTTTATCATTCCTATAAATATTTCTTATATTGAAAATAATAAACTTTGAATACACCTTTACAAACACTTATAGTTTAATCTCTAAACCAGGTTTTTTTTAATTATTCTTCTGGTGAGAATAAGGAGATTCATTAAATTAATATAATTTATTAAATCTTTGAGTTATAAGTCTCCAATTTTTACCAGTCAATTAGGGGGGTAAGACACTCGAAGTTTGAGGTTCGAATGAAAAATTATCACAGATAATTTTCTTGTTAGCAATACTAGAAGATTCCGG
>CAZMFS010000370.1:0-1913 GCA_964565585.1 uncultured bacterium | reverse complement strand
AAAAAAGAATATTGAAAAAAAAGTTGATGAATACATTAAAAAATCACTTGATAAACTCGAAGTACCTACAAAAAACAGGGTTGAAAAACTTGAAAAAAGAATTAAGAAATTAGAGAAAAAACTGAAGGAAGAAACTAAAAATAATGAATAACAAAGAAAAACCTAAAAGTTACTTAAAACAAATATCCAGCCAGATTAATCGGTACAAAGATGTCTTCATAGTACTAATCAAACACGGCTTTGAGGATTTACTAATTAACATGAAACTCAAAAAATTCATTTCTGCAGACCGAAAATCGTCTAAAGCTGGTGAAAAAATTAAAGAAGAATATTCCCGCTGGGAACGAATACGGATGGTCTTAGAAGAACTCGGACCTACTTTTATAAAATTTGGTCAAATAATGAGTAATCGACCTGACCTTCTTCCGAAACCTCTAATTAAGGAGCTAAAGAAATTACAGGATGAAGTTTCTCCATTTTCTCCGGACAAAGCTTTTGAAATAATAAAGGAAGAATTGCATACGGATATTAATGAAATTTTTAACTCTCTTGATGAAGAACCTATCGCTGCAGCATCTATTGCCCAGGTTCATAAAGGCATTCTAAAAAATGGCGATGAAGTCATCATCAAAGTACAGCGTCCTGAAATCCGCTCAATAATTAAAGATGACATTGAAATAATGTACACACTTTCCAAGCTAATTGAGAAATATATAAGAGGAGCTGAAAATTTTGATTTTCCTGGCATGGTTAAGGAATTTGAGAAGACCATCTACAATGAATTAGATTTTTATGTAGAAATCCAGCATATAGAAAAGTTCAGAGGAAATTTTATAGATGATGAAAATATTTATGTTCCAAAAGTATATAAGGAATATTCAACTTCAAAAATTTTAATAATGGAAAGAATTATAGGTACTCCCCTATCTGAAGTAGAAAAGTTTACAGACATTGAACAGAATGAGGAAATTTCTGTCAATATTGTGGAAGCTATGCTTAAACAGATTTTTGAACACGGATTTTTCCATGCTGATCCTCACGCTGGAAATATTCTTGCATTGAAAGAGAATAAAATATGCTTTTTAGATTTCGGAATGATGGGAATACTTCTACCCAAATACAGAGAGATTATGGCAGATATCATGGTGGGATTCATGCAAAAGGATGAGAGGAAGATAACTAAAGCCATAATTAAACTTTCAAAAAATAAAGCCATTAAAAATGAGGATCAATTTGAACTGGAAATATATGAGCTAATCGAAAGGTATTATTCAGTTCCTTTAAAGCAGATTAATATTGCTGAACTGCTTAACAGACTCATTAAACTTGTTATATCACATAATATAAAGCTTCCATCCAATATTACCTTCCTGTTTAAATCTATGATGAATATTGAAAATATTGCCAGGGATTTGTATCCAAATATAAATATGGTGGAACATATTCAACCATATGCTAAAGAAATTATAAAAGAAAGAATGGGGCTGAAATCATTTTTCAAAAATTTATACAATACCTCTATGGAATTCATAAGTTTACTCAACGATCTGCCCTTCGAAGCAAGAACCATAATTTCAAAAATCAAAGAAGGCGAATTCAAAATTGTAATGGAGCATAAAGATTTCGATAAATTTATAAGTAAAAACGAGCAAATAAGCAACAGAATATCATTTTCTATTGTACTTGCATCTTTAATTATAGGCTCCTCTTTAATTGTTCTTGCCGATATTCCACCAAAATGGAATAATATTTCAATTATAGGTATTATAGGTTTTCTATCTGCAGGTATTATGGGATTCTGGCTTCTTATATCGATTATCAAACATGGTAAGATTTAAATTCATTTGAATGCGTTAAAATTACATACAAGCTGACTCACTGGGAAAGGGCCAAATCTGGAAATTTTCATTTTT
>CAZMFS010000369.1:0-1924 GCA_964565585.1 uncultured bacterium | reverse complement strand
GATTATACCATTTAACAAATTTATCGATCCATTCTTTTGCTTCTTCAATACTTCTGAAGTAGCCCGGATATCAAGCTCTATAATTTAGAGTTATATTATTATTGGAAGGAGATTTTGAACTTGTTTTTTTAAAGAAATTTTTTGTACAGAATTAACTAAGTAATTTTTTTTCTAATACTATAAAATCAATCTTGTTGATTTCATAGGTCTTCATGAACGACATCGGATTTTTTTCTTTTTTGTGATAGAAACAATCCAGAAATAACTACAAAAATACCAGCAATTTCCTGTAAAGCCAGTACTTTTCCGAGAATTAAAAATGAGAATAATGCTGTTACTATCGGGATTAAATTTGTAAATACGTTTGTTCTATTTATACCGAGATTTTTAATCGCATATGTTATAAATAAAAAGGCGAGGGTGGAAGCAAATATTGAAAGTTGAAGCAGGGAAGTAATTAATTCCTGGTTCGGGGTAACATTTATAAAGTGATCGAATTCAAAAAATAAAAATAATGGAAAAAAGTATAGAGCTCCTATAAGATTTTGGGTATAAACTATAGTTAATGGGGAATACCTTAGTGATAATTTTTTAGTGGTTATGCCATAACCTACACCTGAAAATACAGAAAGAAATAAAAGAGCAATACCTTTGGCTGAAACAATCAAATCGGAGTTTTTTGTTGTTAATATAATAACGACTCCTGAAAAAGATATTAGCAGACCGAGTATGTTTAACTTTGTCAATCTTTCTTTTAAAAAAAAGTAAGCAAATATTGGTGTAACTACAGGAATTGTGGATATAATTATTGACGCTACTGTTGGAGAAACTAATTCTATTCCAAAATTTTCTCCAATAAAATAACAAAATGGTTCAAAAAAGGCCAATACAAAAAAATATTTATAATCTTTTTTGTTAATGGAAAATTTATTTCTAAAGATAAACACTACAAAACTTAATATTATTGTAGATATTAAAAGTCTTAAAAAAATAGTAGTAATTGGATGGTAATATTTTAAAACTATTTTTGTCCATATATAGGAGATACCCCAAAAGATCATTGGGATTAGGGCTGAAATGTATATGAAAATTTTCTTAAAGAATGATTTATCCATAAAATCACATCCACCAGAATATTATTGATGATATTCCATTTTGTCAATAAATGATTCTATTCATTAAATTAATTAAAAAATATTTTACAACTGACATTTATTTGTTATAGTATATATAATATAATAACCATGAAGGGAAAGCTATGCTTAAGCGAGTAAGTTTACTCTTATTATTGCTCTTTATATTTTTAATTAATATATATCCCCAGAATACTGTAGAATTACTGTTTAGAATTTTAAAATTTGAGAAATCTTTAATTACAAGAACTAAAGGTAAAATTAATATTGCAGTAGTTTATAACAATAATTTAAAAAGTTCTGCCAGGGAAGCATTAAAAATATCCACACAGATAAATAAAATCAATGATAAAAAAATTAGAAATTATAAAGTTAGCCACGAAATAATATTAATTGATAAAAATATTGGGGACAAGATCAAAGATGCATGTGTTGTTTATGTATGTAAAGGAATTGATGAAGAAAAAATTCTGGATGTTGCAAAAAAAAATAAAATATTAACGGTTGCTTCTGATAAAAGTTATTTTCAAAATGTTGGAATTGTTATTCGTAATAATGATGAAAAGAACAAATATTATATTAACGTTCAAATATTAAAAGATGAAGGGGTTAATATAGCGAAAGAGCTTTTATCGATTTCAAAAATATATAAATAGGTACTAAATATTTGTATCTATTTTTATCAATTTAGAACTAAATGATTATTAAAAACGAAAATACTTTAATTATATTCAAAAAAGGTCTTGACATTTGAGTTCATATTCATATAATATTCTTCGTCGGTGAAAGAG
>CAZMFS010000368.1:0-1955 GCA_964565585.1 uncultured bacterium | reverse complement strand
TCTTATGCCTTCTTCTCCTCTTGTTTCTTTGTATTCATACGAATCACTCTTCTTCCCAGTAACTTTTTCACTTACATATCTTAACACAGCTTCGGATACTCCTCCGGAGCTTCCAAAGATAATTCCCCCACCCGTTTTAAAACCAAACGGCATATCCAGTGAGTCAGGTTTAAGGCTATTAAAATCTATTCCAGCCTGTTCGATCATTAATCCAAGCTCCTGGGTTGTTATTACATTATCTACTTCATCCTTAAGTTCTTCCCGATTAGCTTCATATTTCTTTGCTGTACAAGGCATAATAGAAATAACGCTTAAATCATTTTTTTCAATACTGTTTTTCTCCGAAAGAATCTTCTTTGCTAGTGATCCAAACATCTGCTGGGGTGATTTACAGCTTGAGATATTATCAAGTAGTTCGGGAAAATACTGTTCAGCAAATTTAACCCATCCCGGACAACAGGAGGTAAACTGCGGCAAATTTTGATTAGTTTCCAATCTTTCTAAAAATTCTGCACCCTCCTCTAGCACCGTTAAATCTGCTGTAAATGATGTATCATATACTTTATTTACTCCCAGCATTTTCAGAGCAGATACTATCTGTCCAGTAGATACTTCTCCGGGTTCTTTTCCGAAATATTCTCCAAGTGATACCCTAACTGCGGGAGCAATTTGGGCAACTACCATTTTATCTTCATCAATTTTCTCCCATACTTCATCAATCTCTTTTTTTGGTACAATTGCACCTGTGGGACAGACTCTTGCACACTGACCGCAATTAACACAGTCAACATCAGAAATATCGTGTCCAAATGCAGGAAGTACCTGGACTTTTGCTCCTCTATAAGCAAAATCTAAAGCACCTATCCCCTGGATTTCATTACACATACGGACACAATCCCCACAAAGTATGCATTTATTTGGATCCCTTATTAAAGCATGTGAGGAATCATCCTTAGGTTCATCCTTTTCGGTCTGTTTAAAGCTGATTTCATCAATATCAAATCTTCTGGCCAGATCCTGTAGTTTACAACTCTGGTTTTTCTGACATGTTGGACAGTTTTTATCGTGATTAGCTAGAATAAGTTCTATTATCGTTTTTCTAATCTCCCTTAACTGCCGGGTATTAGTTTTTACTTTCATACCCGGTTCAGGTTTAGTAGAACAGGAAGTAGTTAAACCTCTACCTTCTATTTCAACCATGCACAATCTGCAGGCACCGTAGATACTCAACTCGGAGTGATAGCAGAATGTGGGAATATCAATATTTGCTTTTCTTGCCAGTTCCAGGATATTTCTTTCATCTTCGATTTCTATTTTTCTATTATCTATTTCAATATATTTTATATTTTCCATAATTACACCCCCTTGATTGCATCAAAATTACATTTTTCAGCACAGCTTCCGCATTTAATACATTTTTCTTCATCTATTGTATGCACTTCTTTTGGTTCTCCTTCAATTGCATCTACAGGACACACTTTTGCACATAGGGTACATCCGCGGCATTTTTCCGCATCGATTTCCGGGGTTAAAAGCGCCTCGCATTCTCCTGCGATACATTTGTCCTGAAGAACATGGGCTTCATATTCTGCTCTGAAATTTTTGAGTGTCGATAAAACGGGGCTTGGAGCTGTCTTTCCAAGACCGCACAATGAAGAATTAGTAATTACTTTTGACAGTCTTTCCAATTCATCGAGTGTTTCTGAACTTCCATTACCGTCAATAATCTCATTAAGAAGTGCCAGCAGCTGCTTTGTACCTTCTCTACAAGGCACACATTTTCCACATGATTCGTTCTGTGTAAACTGCATGAAAAACTGTGCTACCTGTACGATACAGGTATTTTTACCTATAACAACAAGTCCTCCGGATCCTACCATTGCTCCAATATCCACGAGCTTGTCAAAATCCATTTCTATATCGAGTTCATCCTCGGTTAGACAACCTCCAGAAGG
>CAZMFS010000367.1:0-1968 GCA_964565585.1 uncultured bacterium | reverse complement strand
CTTTTTAGATACAATATAATCAATTCCGTTATTTTTAACCCACAATTTATACATATTATAGTTCATAACAATCAATTGAATTATAAATATTTATTCCAAAAAGTCAATTTAATTATTTCTGAGGTACAGACTACCCTGAAGTATCAGGGTAGTCTGAATGATTTGTATGTTTTAATATTGCTGCTGCAATTTTTGAAAAGTAACGGAATCATATACAATGAGATTTAAATATTTTACTTAAGCTTAGACTTAGATTAAAAACTAGCGAATGCAATTTATTTTGAACCTCAAATCTCGAAGTATCGAATTTTGAGAAATCGCTCCAGCTATTTTTAAGAGCCGAATTTCTATTTGACATAGATACTTCCTCTTATATAATATTGATGTGTAGATTTAAAGTAGGAGGAGCTTAATGAAATCTTCGTATGCAAATAAGAAAAATGTTCTAATATTATTCACATTTACTTTTATTATACCGTTTATAATAATTTCAGTTTCATGGATATATATATCATCTACCCTGCCTTCTCAGGCAGCTATCAGTGCTTATGAACCCTCGCTGGGAACTAAAGTTTATGATAGTAACGACGAGCTGGTATATGAGTTTTATAAACAAAAAAGGGTGATTTTTGATAAAGGTGAGATTCCCGACATTTACAAAAAAACACTCGTTGCAGTTGAGGACAATAGATTTTATAAACATTCAGCTATAGATCTTTTTGGTATATTTAGAGCTTTAATGATTGATCTTATGGAGGGAAAAATCGTCCAGGGAGCCAGTACGATCACACAGCAGCTGGCAAGAAACATGTATCTTACCCATGAAACTACTATTATAAGAAAAATAAAGGAAATGATACTTGCTTTCAAAATCGAGTTTCTTTTTTCTAAGGATGAAATTATTACCAAATATTTAAATATTATTTATTTTGGAGATGGTACCTACGGAGTAGGGGCAGCAGCTGAGAACTATTTTGATAAGAAGCCATCAGAATTAAATTATAAAGAGGTAGCTTTAGTTATTGCACTTGCAAAAGGTCCTTCTTATTCTCCGTATAAAAATAAAAGACTTGCATTACAGAGGCGCAACTATGTTTTAAAACAGATGTATCAAAATAAAATTATAAATCGAGAAGAGTATTTAGATGGATTTAAATCAGAAATAGATGTTGAACCACAGCGAAAAACATATTTCAAACTTGCTCCTTATTATATCGAAGAAATTAGGAGAAGATTGATTAATGAATATGGCAGTGAAGTTCTATATGGAGGAGGACTTAAGGTTTATACAACTCTTGATACTGAGCTTCAGAAAGTAGTTAATAAAGGAGTAGAAGAAAATCTTCAAGCTATTGCAGATAGAAATGACTACGAGCCAAATAAGCTGAAAGATTTGGACGATATAAAAAAAGATATTGAAAGAAACATGATATTAAAGGGAGAAGTAAAAGATGTTACTGATAATAATGTAGTTGTTGATCTGGGAAAGGGCTTTGAAGGTTTAATTACCACATCTCACAAAGAGTGGACATGGGATATTGATCCTAAAGAATATTTTGAAAAAGGCGATGAAATTACTGTAAAATATCTTTGGGCAAACCATGATAAAAAAATTATGGGTGTTGTATGGGAAAGAAGACCATTTCCCCAGACAGCTCTTGTTTCGATGAATCCCAATAACGGATATGTTAATGCTTTGGTGGGAGGAGCTGACTTTCGTGAAAGCCAGTTTAATAGGGCTGTTCAGTCCAAACTCCAGATAGGATCTTTGGTTAAGCCATTGTATTATACGGCTGCTATTGACAGCAGAAGATTTACTATGGCTTCGGTTTATGTAGATTCTCCTTTTATATGGAATCTTCCACAGCAGAATCCGTCCACCTGGAAACCCCGTAACTACAGCAAGGAATTTAAGGGTGAGATGACCTTAAGAAATGGATTAGCAAAGTCAATAAATATAGTTTCTGC
>CAZMFS010000366.1:0-1987 GCA_964565585.1 uncultured bacterium | reverse complement strand
ATAACAGTATTCTATTCCTCTTTTTTCAGCACACTCCCTGATTTCACAGCTTTCACAGTAAATAGAATGTTGTTGGCTTTTACAACCTTTACATTTTAAATCTCTCAATTCAATATTTTTATTCTTTTTAGAAATTTTTTCATGAAGTTGTTTCAAATTATTTTCACCCTTTTGGGTCGCAGTTAAAAAAGGACAGGCACCACAGTATAAACCACAATAAGAATCATAATTAAATTTCATAATATTCTCCCTTATATAATAATTTATTATATATATTATAGAGAATATTAAAAAATATAAAAGAAATTTTTAAAAAGTCCCGATAGATAATCTCACTATCGGGACTATTACTGACTTATCTATTAATTTTTAAAGTAGGTATTTTAGATTTATTCTTTGCTGCCTCAATTAATTCTTTAGTTCTTTCAATATCTTTTTTATCAAACTCATCCAGAGAATTATCTTTGATCATTGCTTCATGAATTTTATCAAAAGTATTATAGTCGATTCCAAATTCATATTCATCTCTATCCGTCTCATCTCCGCGGCACCCTCCTGAAGGTGGCCTGTCTACTATTTCCTGGGGCACTCCTATATGTTCTGCTAAATCCCATACTTCTGTCTTGTATAGATCCCCCATAGGTCTCATATCCGTAGCTCCATCTCCATAAAGTGTATAGTATCCAGTTAATATTTCACTTTTGTTGCTTGTACCCATAACGACATAATTCATTCTTTCAGCTATATGGTATAAAGACATCATTCTTAATCTTGTTGATATATTTTGAAATTGTGGTTTATCAGTTGGCACCTTTGTTTGTGGCCAATATTCTCTTTCTACATCTTCAATATCTATATCTTTAAAAGTTTCTGTAAATTCATCATATATATTCTTCACATTTACCTTAATTGTATCTAAATCAAATTTTGAAGCTACTTTCTGACCGTATTTAACATCTTTTGTAATAGTACCACTGGAAGGAAGCATAACACCTAGACTATTTTCACCAAATGCTTTTTTTATAAGACCTGCTGCTGTTGATGAATCAACGCCTCCACTTAATCCAACTAAAGCTCCATCAGCATTTCTATCTTCAACTCTTTTTTGCATCCATTTAATGATTTTATCTACTAGTTCATCATTGACATTAATCATTCTAATACCTCCTTAAAGGTTAGTTATTTATTGAAATTCCACCATTTCTTTAATTCTTCTTTATGATTTTTATACCATTTTTTTGTTGCTTTTAATTCATTATCAGAATTATTAATCATTTTTTCAAGTGAGTAAAGCTGCTTTTCATTAAGATTGAAATTCTTAAAAAACTTAGTCAATTTTGGAAAATCCTTTTTAAATCCTTTTCTTGATACTATAGCACAAACATCTTTTGGATAGATTTCTTTAGGATCCTTTAAATATTTCAAATCAAAATTGTGCCACATTATATGTGGTTTCCAACCTGTAATTGCCACCCATTCTTTATTATTAACAGCTTTTTTAAGGCTTGATACCATAGCTGGACCGCTTGATGTAATTTGTTTAAAATCAAGGTCATATTTTTTTATTGCTTTTTCAGTATTTTTATGAACTCCTGCACCGCTACCTATTCCAACAATTTTACTATCAAATTTTTCTTTATGGTTATTCATCTGTTTAATTGAATCAATTTCCACATATTCAGGAACTACAATACCGGTTGTTCCACCGCTAAATGATTCACCAATTTTAGTTAGCTTATCACCATATTTTTCCCAGTAATGTTTATGAGTGTTTGGAAGCCAAGCATCCAAAAATAGATCTTTACTTCCCTTAGCTAAAGATGCATAAATCGGACCCGGTTCCAGAGGTGTAATTCTTACATCATATCCTTTTTTTTCAAGCATAACTTTAGCAAGATGAGTAAAAGCTATCCCCTCCGACCAGTTTGGATAAAGAATATCCACTTTCTTATCTTTGGAAGACTTTTTACAACCTCCTACAAAAATA
>CAZMFS010000365.1:0-1998 GCA_964565585.1 uncultured bacterium | reverse complement strand
TTTAAGTGAAAGACTTGTTAAGGACAATGTTTTTGACTCTATTCATATAGAAGAGCTAGAGGTTGAAGCAAGAGAAACAAAACTGGGGAGAGAAGAAATAACAAGAGATATCCCTCAGGTTATGGATGAAATGCTTAAAGATCTAGATGAAAATGGAATTATAAGAGTAGGTAGCTATGTTGAGCCAGGAGATATACTGGTGGGTAAAGTTACTCCTAAAGGTAAATCCGAACTAACTCCTGAAGAAAAACTCCTAAGAGCAATTTTTGGAAAAATAGCTGAAGATGTTAAAGATGCGTCATTAAAAGTACCTCCGGGAGTTAGAGGTAAAGTTATAGATGTTAAAGTATTTACAAGAAAACAGACTGAAGATATGGAAGATGTTATCAGAAAAGAAAGAAAAGATGATATAGACAGAATAGAAAGAGAACAGTCGTTAAGGCTTGAATTGATAGAAAAAAGAAAAACAGAACTGTTAAAAAGTTTACTGGTAGGAGAAAAGTTAAAAAAAGATATCAATATGATAGGTCCTAAAGGAACCGAATTAAAAGAAGAAGATATTAATGTTAAAAAGATTGATAAATTACTAATGGAAAAGAAAGCTCTATCTGCTGAAAAGCTTAAAAAACTAAAAGAATTAAATGAAACAGTAGAGGAAAAGAGAAGAGAAATTATCAAGTGGAGAGAAAAACAGTGGAAAAAATTACTGCAGGGTGATGAGCTACAGCCAGGTGTAATAAAGGCTGTAAAAGTTTATATAGCGAACAAGAAAACTATTGCAGTTGGAGATAAAATGGCTGGTAGACACGGAAATAAAGGTGTTGTATCTACACTGCTTCCAGAGGAAGATATGCCGTATCTTGAAGATGGCAGACCTGTAGATATTATACTAAATCCACTAGGAGTACCTTCAAGAATGAATGTAGGACAGATATTAGAAACTCACCTCGGATGGGCTGCAAAAAAATTAGGGTATAAAATAGCTACTCCGGTATTTGATGGAGCCACAGAAGAACAAATTGAAGAATGGCTGGAAAAGGCAGAACTTCCTAAAGATGGAAAAACCAAACTTTATGATGGATATACGGGACAGCCTTTTGATGAACAGGTTGTAGTTGGATATATTTATATGATGAAACTACATCACCTTGTTGATGATAAATTACATGCAAGAGCAACAGGCCCTTATTCATTAGTATCACAGCAACCTCTGGGTGGTAAAGCTCAGTTTGGTGGACAGAGATTTGGAGAAATGGAAGTATGGGCTTTAGAAGCATATGGTGCAGCTCATATGTTAAGAGAAATGCTGACAGTAAAATCAGATGATGTTGAAGGTAGAACTAAAATGTATGAAGCAATTATAAGAGACCAGACACCAGCTGAACCTGGTATACCGGAATCGTTCAACGTTTTAGTGAATGAGCTTAAGGGACTGTGCTTGAATATAGATTTTTTAAAAGAAGAAAATTAGAAAAAGGGGAGGATACAATTGAAAAAGGTATTCCCAAAATCGACTAATAATTTTGATGCGATAAAAATTTCTATTGCATCGCCGGACCAGATTAAATCCTGGTCGTATGGAGAAGTAACCGAACCAGAAACAATAAATTATCGAACATTAAAACCGGAAAGAGATGGACTTTTTTGTGAAAGAATATTCGGACCGGTTAAAGATTATGAATGTGCATGTGGAAAATATAAGAAAAAGAAAAATAAAGGAATAATCTGTGATAGATGTGGTGTCGAGGTAACTGAATCAAAGGTTAGAAGAAAAAGAATGGGACATATCGATCTTGTTACACCTGTAGCACATATATGGTTCTTTAAAAATTTACCGAATATATTAGGACTATTACTTGGACTTAAAAGTAAGCATGTACAATCTATAATTTATTATGATAAATATTTTGTTGTAGATCCCGGAGATGTTCCGGAGCTTGTAGAATTTGAAACGGATCCAGATACAGGAAAAATGGAGCCGAAATATAAAAAAAGAGT
>CAZMFS010000364.1:0-2003 GCA_964565585.1 uncultured bacterium | reverse complement strand
AGGGCAAAAATAGAGGCAACAACAATCAGAACAAAATTCAAATATTCTTTTAGATAGAGATGTGCGATTCCCGGAATAAAAAAATTTAAAACAAGATATTTATTTCTTTTACCCATATTTTTTAACTAGTTCCATAAGATATGGAATTAGCTGTTTTTTTCTGGATATAATACCGTTTAAAACATAAACATTTTTTTCTTTTTTGGGATAGTTAATTCTCATAATGTATTCAGGTTCGCCTTTTATTAGTAGCAAGCTATTTAGATTAACTATATCAGTCACCATCAATGCTGAAAACAAATAGCCGTTTTGCTTCTTCTTCTTTTCAAGCTCCTGAAAAAATTTATTCTTTTCATCCATCACCCTATCGGGATTAACTACTTCAATCTGACTAACAGAGTATTTATAGTTAGGAGCATCATAAACTTTCATATCCATATTAAGTATTTCTGAAGTTGGCTTTTCAAGAACCTGACTTGAAATCCTGGTTATATCTTTACCGAATTCTTCTATAGATAGATCCGTTATGCCTGAAAGATATTCAGAAACCTCTTTATCTTCTTCGGTAGTAGTAGTTGATTGCAATATAACAGTATCCGATAAAATACCGGCCAGCAGGAGAGAAGCTATATCTTTTTTTAGAGGAATCTTGTGTTCTCTATACATCTGCGCAATAAGTGTTGAAGTTGATCCAACTGGCTTATTTATAAATCTAATAGGATAATCGGTATGCAGATTACCCAGTCGGTGGTGATCGATAATCTCCAAAATTTTATAATTCTCCAGCCCATCAATTGCCTGAGATTGCTCGTTGTGATCAACCATGATTATTTCAATATTGGGATCACTAACGAGGTCACTTTCAGATATGATCCCCTTGACCATATAATCCTCATCTACTACCGGTAGACATCTTGATATTGAATCTTCAAGTGAACTTATAACACTGGAAATATAGGCATCTTTTTTTAGAGGAGAAACTTCAGTATCTCCCATATATTTTACGGGAGTAGAATAAATGGCCAGCCAGGAAGTTTTAGCTGTTTCAAAAGGGGATATTAATACCGACACGCCGTTTTTTTCAGCCTTTTTCTTGAGTTTTTTTGATATCATTTTCCCGCCGGTAATAATTAGTGCTTTTATCTTATTATCTATAACATATTCCTGTACATTGTCTCTATCCCCAACTATACACACTACCTTTTCGGGAATTTTAGCATCTATAGATTTTTTGAATGACTCAAATTTCATTCCCGCTATTGATATATGAGCCTTGATAATATCATCCTCATCAAAGGTAACAACCGGTTGAGCTTTTAAGGTTTTTACCAGATGGGATATACTCGTAGGAATAATCTTACTTTTATTAGGCGCCATTTTATTTATTAAACTCTGTGCAAAAACATTATAATGAAGTACCGAATGATATTTATTTTCATCATCAACAATGGGAAGAAGCCTTGCTTTATTTTCATTTAATTTCGATAAAGCATCCCATAAAGGCTCATTCCGATTAATAGTCGTAATATCATCTTTCATATAGTTTTGGACTCTTGGAGTTAAATCGTTTAAAAACATTGGAGGTTCAACATTAAATCTATCGAGTATATATTCAGTTTGAGGATTCAGCTTTCCTGCTCTAACAGGAATATACTCCCCTCCTTCGAGTTTCTCTTTAAAATTTGCATATGCAATTGAGGATACTATTGCATCTGTATCCGGATTTTTATGTCCAATTACATATTTAGTTTTTTTCATTCATATCTCCTACTTAAGTATCAACTTGTAATATTTCTTTTTTCCAATCCTTAACATTAATATTCCATCATCATCAAAATCATTAAGATTTACGCTGTGGGCGAAATGCTCTACTCTATCATCATTTACATAAACCCCACCCTGTTTTATCAATCTTTTTGCTTCTGATTTTGAATCGGTAATTCCTTTATTTGCCATTAAATCGCGTAGTCTAATGCTATCTTTTACTTCATCTTTTTCTACAT
>CAZMFS010000363.1:0-2008 GCA_964565585.1 uncultured bacterium | reverse complement strand
AGCTTAGCTTTTTCTATCTCAACAAGATCCTGATTTATAGCAGTAACTGTCGAACTTCTAACTGCATTTCTAACAAACTCAGCCATATTCATATTTGCCGATTTAGACTTCATGACTAAATTAGTATACTGTTCGTCTGACATTCTAACCGTAACCATATTATTCTTACTCATACCTTGAATACTCCTTTATTTTAACAAGGGGTTTTAGGGGATTTATCCCCTAAGCACGATCCATTGAATACGAATTTATTCGTATTTCAATGGGTATCGTGCCTTAAACCAAATACACATACATTATAAGGGATATAGCTCTTTTATCAAGGTATAAGATAATACTAAATACTACTTAATAATATTATATAATAACATAAAAGATAGTAATAGGTAGATTAATGCTTGATAGGATTATAATTATTTATTATACTATTAATAAATAACTTATAGGGGGTAAATAATTATGAATAATATTAATAAAGATATTATTGATAAAAAAGAAGCAGAAAAAAAACTAAAAGATTTCCTTAAAGAAGAATATAAAAATAAAAACTATAGAAAAAAAGCAATATTAAAACAATTAGAAGATATATTAATAGAAGCATACAACATGGGATTAAATTTTAGACAAATACACAGATATTTAAAAGAAAAATTACAATATAATATTTCTTACGATACAGTAAGAAAATATATGAATAATGTATTAAAAGTAAAAGAAAATACTAATAAAACAAAATCCAATATTACCAAAAATGAAAAAGATACAGCTGGGGAAAAAGAAAAAATCAAAGAAGCAAAGAAAAAAATGCAAGAGAATAGAAAAAAATCAAAAAAGGATAAATCCGTAAAGGATATAATGAAAGAACAAGGAATAGAGAAAGATAGCAATAGAATTGCCGGAAGTAATGATTAGGGGGCTAATTTTAATATAAATATTAAAATTATAACTAAAGAAAGGGGCTAATACTATGGCTAAATATTTAACTATGATTTCTGGAGACAAAGGCGGAGTTGGAAAATCAACACTAACAAACAGAATTACAGAATATTTAATAAATAATGATTATGATTTTGTTAGTGTAGATAGCGATCAGGCTAACCACACTTTAAAGAGATTCTATAAAGAAAATGATAATGTTATTACCATTGACACTTCAAAAACTGATAATTTCGATAAAATAGTAGATTTATTTGAAAATCACGATATTGTGGTTTTAGATACCAGGGCTAGTTCTTTTGATAAATTTGTTGACTGGATCAATGAAGTAAATCTTTTTGAAGTATTTGAAATGCTTGATATACAATTCAATTTTATATCAATGGTAACTCAATCAAAAGATACTGTTTCAAAATTAAAAGAAATGATGTTGGAACTTGGGGATAATGATATTAACTGGATTGTTGCTAAAAATTACTACTTATCAGATAATTTTGAAATATATAATAATTCTAAGATTAAAAAAGTACTAGATCAGGTTGATGCAGTTGAAATAAAAATACCTAAAATGAAAGAAAAGTTAAATGATATGCTTGAAAAAAAAGATATGACATTAACAGAAGCTATAAATTCCGATGAGTTTAAACTTCTTGATAAACAGAGATATAAAAATTACAGAAAAGAAATATTTAATGAAATTGAAAAAGTTGAAGGATTAATTACAGGATATATAGGGGATAGCGAGTAATGGAAGAAAATCAAAACAATGAAGAAAACATAGAAAAACTAAAATCAGAAGTAGAAATAGAAAAGTTTAAAAGAAAATATAACATCTCAGAAGAAGATCCAATATTTTTATTTGTTAAAATTCAGGGGGAATTATTAGAAAAATACCTAAATACTTACAACAAGATTGGTGCTAACATTAGAGAATTAGAAAACAACCTTAAAGATATAAGTAACAGTAATAGTAGAAAAATAAAAAAAATGACAGCTGAATATTTGGAAGCAATTAACGAGTATAAAGCATTACAAAAACAGCAAAAAGAAATTATTGAAAAAAGCTATAACT
>CAZMFS010000362.1:0-2033 GCA_964565585.1 uncultured bacterium | reverse complement strand
ATATGCTTATGTTGGAGATGTTATCGTAGGAAGTATAAAAGAAGCTATACCAAACAGTGAAGTTCCTAAGGGAAAAGTTGTGAAAGCAGTTATCGTGCGAACAAGAAATAAAACCAAACGAGAGGATGGTTCCTATATATCATTTGATGATAATGCATGTGTTGTTTTAGATAATAATTCTGAACCTGTTGGAACAAGAATATTTGGACCAGTTGCAAGAGAATTAAGACAGAAAAATTTTATAAAAATTGTTTCTCTTGCTCCAGAAGTTTGGTAAGAGAGGAGGAGAGATATGTCCTTAAGAATTAAAAAAGAAGATGAAGTTGTTGTATTAGCAGGTAACTACAAAGGAATGAAAGGAAAAGTACTTAGAGTTTTTCCTGACGAAGAAAGAGCTATTGTAGAGGGAGTTAATTATATTTATAGACACACTCCTCCAAATCCTAGAAACAGAGAAGGTGGAATAGTTAAAAGAGAAGGAACTATACATATATCAAATCTAGCCTTATATTGTTCAAAGTGCGATAAAGGTGTAAGATTTAAAACTGTTACTGATAACGGTGACAAAAAACGGGTATGTGTACATTGTGGAGAAACTCTTTAAGGTTGGTGAGATAAATGGAATTTAAGTTAAAAAAGTTTTATAAAGATAAAGTTAGAAAATATATGATGGATGAATTTGATTATGATAACATCATGGAAGTACCTAAATTGAAGAAGATTTCTGTTAATATGGGAGTAGGTGAAGCATCCAAGAATAAAAAAATCCTAGAAAAAGCAATTGAAGAAATCAGAACAATAACTGGCCAGGAACCAGTTGTTAGAAATGCTAAAAAAAGTATTTCTAATTTTGATATTAGAAAAGGTATGCCGGTAGGAGTTTCAGTAACTCTAAGACAGGAAAAAATGTGGAGTTTTCTAACAAGACTGATAGATGTTGCACTGCCAAGAATTAGAGATTTTAAAGGCGTACCAAGAAATGCATTTGATGGAAGAGGAAATTATACATTTGGATTACCTGATCAGATTATATTTCCTGAAATAAATGCAGAAGCAGTTGACAGTATAAGAGGAATGAACGTAACTATTGTAACTACAGCTGAGACAGATGAAGAATCAAGAGAGCTGCTTAGAAGTTTAGGAATGCCATTTGCAAAAAAGTAATAAATAAAAGGAGGAATAATGGCAAGAAAAGCTTTAATAGAAAAGCAAAAAAAAGAAAAAAAGTATGAAGTAAGAGAATACAATAGATGTAAGGTTTGCGGAAGATCAAGAGGATATTTTAGGAAATTTGGACTTTGCAGAGTATGTCTTAGAAAATATGCTCTTGAAGGAAAAATACCCGGATTGAAAAAAGCAAGCTGGTAAAAAGGAGGAAGTACTATGGTAATGACCGACACAATTGCAGATATGTTAACAAGAATAAGGAATGGCTTTAAAGCTAGACATGAGTTTGTAAAAGTACCTTCATCTACTTTTAAAAAATCTATACTTGATTTATTAGAAAATGAAGGCTTTATTGAAGGATACCAGGAAATTGATGCTACAGATGGTGATTATAAACTGATTAATGTAAAACTTAAGTATTTTGGCAACGAGAGAAACAAAAAAAGCGTTATTCAGGGTATTGAGAAAATAAGCAAACCTGGTTTAAAAAAATATGTAAAAAAAGATGAGATTCCAAAGGTAAAAGACGGTTTAGGAGTAGCAATTATGTCTACATCTAAAGGATTAATGACCGGAAAACAAGCCAGAAAATACGGTGTGGGTGGAGAAATAATCTGCTACGTATACTAATACTTTAAGGAGGAGAGCTATGTCAAGGATAGGAGATCGTATAATTGATATACCAGAAAAGGTTGATGTTAATTTGTCCGAGGGCAACCAAGTTACTGTTAAGGGCCCGAAAGGCGAAATTACAAAAAAAATTGACCCTGTTTTCGATATTATAATAGAAGATGATACAGTAAAATTAACTACAGAAAGTACTGACAAGAATATTGATAGCTTACAAGGAACAATGAATTCAATTA
>CAZMFS010000361.1:0-2037 GCA_964565585.1 uncultured bacterium | reverse complement strand
AAACAGTTAAGTAAAAACAAAAGTAGGAAGGAAATATTACTGCAGAGCTGGAATAAAGTAAACGAATATATCAATAAAAATGTAAATAATATTAATTATAAAGAAATAAACAATATACTAACTGAATATTTATCTTTAGTTCATGATTATGGGTTATTAAAAGAAGAAGATCTGTTTGATTTAGAAAAATTATATAGAGAAAAAGATCTCGGAGCTAATTTTGATTATAATCCTATAGACCATTCACTTAAAATATACGGTAATAGAGATTTCTTTATATATTTATCGGATCTCTTTAACAGTATAGTTAAAAATAAAGATTATTTCAATAATTTAGGAAAAAACAGTGATACAGAAAATATTATTGAATTTTCAATTACATTAAGAAAGGATATTGAAGAGAGTGATGATAAGGAATCAATTAACTTGGAAAATATTGTGGCGGTTCAATTCATAAACTGGTTACCGGATGGAAGTAATATTACTGAAGCAAAACTTTATTCTGTAACCGACATAGGATATTTTTATGAAGAAAAAATAGATGAGTATGATTTTGTAAAATTTACTGATAATAATTCTTCTAATTTGTGGGTTTTTACTATAAAAGATGATCGTGGTGATGAAATTAGATTCGGTGCTTCAACTTCGGATAATAATCTTGTATTTATTGGAAAAAAGGATCTAAAACAGTTGGAAAAAGATTTTAATGATTGAAAATAAGATAAGATATAACAGTGTAAATAATGTAGTTTATAATAAAAAGATTTTTGGAGAAAATTACAGTATAATTAATCATTACAAGGGATGTTTGTACGGATGTACTTATTGTAATGCCAAAATTCCCTTTAATACTGTATATACTAATCATAAGTGGGGAGATATTGTAGAGGTAAGGGATAATTCTTTAGATAATATTAAAAAATCTATAGAAAATATTCAAAATAAGAATTTTTTCCTCTCATCTTTAACTGATCCCTACAACCCTGTAGAAAAGAAGCATAATATAACAAGGGATATTATTAAATTTTTGTCAACGCAGGGTGTTACTTCTCTAACCATAAGAAGTAAATCTCCGCTAATTTTAAGAGATGTAAAGATATTAAAGAAATTTGATAATCTTAAAATTATTATACCTGTATTTTCTAACAATTCTAATATGCATAAAATACTTGAAAAAAATTCTCCTGCAAAACATAAAAGATTTAAAACTATAAAGAAGCTAAGAAAAAATGGTATTGAAGTATGTTTAAATATATTTCCTTATCTTCCGGAAATAACTCCTGTAGATGATATAATTGATGAATTTAGCTGTTTGACCGATAATTTTCAATTGATGCCTCCTAACTGGAAAGCTAACACAATTAAAAAATCTTTGTTTGACTTCATTAGAAAAATTGAACCTGAACTTTTGATAAGATATCACACAGTTTATTTTAAAAATGGTGAGTATAAAACATATTTAAAAGAAGAGTCAGAAAGGTTAAAGAATAAATATAAAATTAATATTAAAATACTTGATAAATGATTTATTTGCAAATATAATTAATAATAAGCTTTATTAGGGGGTTATTATGCAAAATGTAATATTTATAAGTAGTAATAAATTCATAATCAAGGCAGTATCCAATAAATTGGTTAATGAAAATATTTTTGTTTCCGGCTTCACTTCTATAAATGAAGCAGATGATTTTTTAACAGAATATTCAAATGAACTCGATATCATACTGCTGGAAGAAGATCCGGAGAATCCTCAAAAAATCTATTTAACAGCAAAATCATTAAGGAATGTTTGGAATCTTGATATTCCAATTATATTAATAACAGAACATTACAATATGCAAAAAATTTCAAAAGCAAATGAATATAGTATAAATTTAATTTTTAACAATGAAATTATAAATAATCATAAAAGATTAATTTCTTTTATGAAGCTTTTATTTAAATTATACAGTAATAAAAGTAAAAACAGTGTTTTAATAATTGATGATTCCAAAATGGCACGGGAGAAATTAAAATTTGAGCTTCAGGGAGGATATT
>CAZMFS010000360.1:0-2039 GCA_964565585.1 uncultured bacterium | reverse complement strand
AAGTAGGAAAGATCCCCGAGGAAAACACTATTTGGGATTTTGGAGAAATGGAACTTGAATTTCACAGGTAGCACAGGAAAGATGCCCTCGTAAAGAGCCATATAGCTTCCATGTATTGATTATTATTATTATTGTTTTTTACCCACGCCACTTCGCATTGATGAGGTGGTTGTAGAAACTTTGGACGGGGTTCATTTTATTGAAAATTTTAAGTAACAAGATTTAAATTTAATTTTTTAGCATATTTTAATAAATTGAAATAACTATACTTATTAATTTTCTTATTTAAATTAGGATATTTTTTTGCATTATATACTGGATGATACTGATCCATAATATTTAATGAAATCCTGTTCGAGATATGTGATAAAAAATCGATAGATTTTTTAGTTTCAGAAATATTATTGGGCAGTATTAATAACCTTACTAACGTTCCCTTTTTCGCAGTTCCATCTTCTTCAAATAGGGGGCCAACCTGTTTATACATTTCTTTTATTGCTGAGCAAGCTACCGAGGTATAATTTTTTATTTTTGAATATTTTTCTGCATATAAATTATTCATATATTTTAAATCAGGCAGGTATATATCAATAATATCATTTAACATTTTCAAAGTTGATAATGAGTCATAGGAATTTGTATTGTATATTATTGGAATTTTTAATCCCATTTCTATTGCTGGTATTAAAGCTTCAATTATTTGAAATACTACATGAGTTGGGCTTACGAGGTTAATATTGTGGCATTTTCTATTTTGAAGTTCAATCATAATATGAGCTAAATCAATAGGTTTCATAATGTTTCCTCTACCCAATTGGCTGATATTATAATTTTGACAGTATTGACAGCTCAAGTTACAGTTTGAAAAGAAAATTGTTCCACTTCCTTTTTTGTAGCTAATAGGTGTTTCTTCTCCAAAATGTAAGGAATATGATGCAACTTTCGCATATCTTCCGGTATTACATAATCCTTTTTCATTTTTCAATCTATTGATTTTACAATTATTTGGACATATAGTACAGTTTCTCATTTTTTCTTTTAAAATGTTTTTAATTTGAGTAAGTTTACCGGATTGATACAATTTTCTATAGGCTGGTTTATACATAATTTTAATTATAAGCTACATTTTAAAAAATTAAATACTTCTATAAATAAAATTATTATTAGGATTTTAAATTAAAATAATAGCTTGACAAAATTTAAATACATATTATCATATGAACATATATTCATATGGGAGGTAAAAATGAACGATAATAATAATAAAAAAAATGAAAATAAAGAGCGAGATGTATGCAGCAGTACTATTATACACTGGGAAACTGTTAATAGAGTTGAAAAAGAATTGGAAAATGAAGAAATATTATCCAGTCTGGGAGAGTTTTTTAAAATTTTTGGAGATTTAACAAGGCTAAAAATAATTGATGCTTTATCCAAATCAGAGCTATGCGTTTGTGATTTGGTCGCTCTTTTGGATATGAAACAATCTAGAATTTCTCATCAATTAAGGAATTTGAGAAATCATAATGTTGTAAAAACAAGAAGAGAAGGAAGAAATGTTTACTATTCGCTGGATGATGAGCATGTTGAAAAGATATTTAGAATGGGAATAATTCATTTAAAGGAAAAATTCAAAAAGTATTAGGAGTTTATTATGGAAACATATTTTCTTGAGGGCATTCACTGTGCAAACTGTCTTTCAAAAATTGAAGAGAAGTTAAAAACAATGGATTATGTCAACTATATTTCACTTGATTTTTCCACAATGGTTATGAAAATTGATACTTCAAATATTAATGAAGTAAAAAATGTAATACATAAAATTGAACCGGGATTAAAAATATATAAAGAAAGAAAAACATCTAATAGTGATGAAGTACAATCAAAAGATACTCCTAATCATGATCACAGTGAATTTAAACCGGCTAAAGTAATTAGTCGTTTCATAATTGGAGTTTTGTTTTTCATATTTGCTATACCTTTTATTAAAAGAAGGATCATAAAAAAGAGAAGAGAGGTTATGATTGTCATATTTTGCA
>CAZMFS010000359.1:0-2044 GCA_964565585.1 uncultured bacterium | reverse complement strand
AAACTAAATAATAGAATAAAAAATTTCTTTGAAAAAAAAGGATATGAGGTAAAAATGGGAGGCTAATTTTATGAGCAGAGGTATAAATAAAAGAATCCAAAAATTAAGAGAGAAAAGTGTATCAAAAAAACCAGAACTTTCTATAGAAAGAGGTCTTTTAATAAAAGAGACCTATAAAAAATATGAGGGAAAAGTTGAGACTCCTATTCTGAGGGCTCTTGCATTTAAAAATATAATGGAGAATAAGGAAATCCATATAAATGAACTGGAATTAATCGTCGGTGAAAAGGGAGAATACCCTCAGGTTGCCCCAGTATATCCGGAATTAACATGTTATAAAAAAGAGGATTTTGAAGTACTCCATAATCGTGAAGAAGTCAGCTTTAAAAGCTCGCAGGAAGATAGGAAGAAATATCTGGAGGAAATAGCACCTTTTTTTGAAAACAGATCTATGAGATCCAAGATATTTGATAAGATGTCCGATGAGTGGAAAAAATGCTACAGAGCGGGTATTTTTACAGAATTTATGGAGCAGAGGGGACCTGGACATACTGTAGCAGGTGATAAAATATACAAAAAGGGATTTAAAAAAATTATAAAAGATATAGAAGATAGAATTTTTGATCTGGATATGCTCAATGACGAAAAAGCCTATGAAAAAAAGATTCAGCTCGAGGCGATGAAAATAACAGCTGAAGCAATTATAGCTTTATCTAAAAGATATAAAAAGCTTGCCGAAAAAAAGGCAGAAGAAGAGAACGATGAAAAGAGAAAAAAGGAGCTTGAGGTAATTGCAGAAAACTGCAGGGTAGTACCAGAAAGGGCACCGACAAATTTCTATCAGGCTATACAGATGTACTGGTTTGTGCACATAGGTGTTACCCTTGAATTAAACATTTGGGATTCATTCAGCCCGGGTAGACTGGACCAGCATCTATATCCATTTTATAAAAGGGATTTGAGAAATAAAAATTTAACAAGGAAAAAAGCCAAAGAACTGCTTGAAAATCTATGGATTAAATTCAACAATCAGCCTGCACCTCCCAAAGTTGGAGTGACAATGAAAGAAAGCTCTACCTATACTGATTTCGCAAATATTAATACTGGAGGAATTGATAAAAACGGAAACGATGGAGTTAACGAGGTAAGTTATCTGATACTTGAGGTTATGGATGAGATGAAATTAGTTCAGCCAAACTCCAACGTGCAGATTAGCAGAAAAAATCCGGATAAGTTCCTAAAAGAAGCCTGTAAAATATCTAGAAAGGGCTGGGGGCAGCCTGCTTTTTATAATACAGAGGCCATAGTTCAGGAGCTTTTAAACGCCGGAAAATCCCTCGATGATGCAAGACGGGGTGGAGCAAGCGGATGCGTTGAAACAGGGGCTTTTGGAAAAGAAGCATATATTCTTACCGGTTATTTCAATCTATCCAAGGTGTTGGAGATAACCATGAATAATGGATATGACCCCATAACAAATACATATCCCGGACTTCAGCTAAAAAGTTCATTCAAATATCGGGATTTTAATGAGTTTTTTGAAAATTTTAAGGAAAATTTAAAACATATCATAGATATTAAAATTGAAGGTAATAATATAATTGAAAAGCTTTACTCCAGGCATATGCCCGTACCTTTTATGTCGGCTGTTATTGATGACTGTATAGAAAACGGAAAGGATTACAATTCCGGCGGGGCAAGGTACAATACAAATTATATTCAGGGAGTTGGAATTGGAAATGTGGCGGATTCTCTGGCAGCAATTAAATACAATATTTTTGATAGTGTTGTCAATTTTCCAAAAGGGTTAATTGCTTCATTATCAGAGAAAGAGATGAAGAAAATATTTGATGTATTCATGATGGGATTAAATACTTTTGAAGTACTTACTAAATTTAATAATGTTGGGATGATTAATTATGCTCTTAATGATTATGATGCAACAGTTGATCATTTGCTTAGGAATCCTTCAGAAACTGCTTTAGCTAAATGGTCATCTGCACAGGCAGTAGAAAAAAGCATAAAAACTTTTATAAAATCAAAC
>CAZMFS010000358.1:0-2057 GCA_964565585.1 uncultured bacterium | reverse complement strand
ACAACTTCATTCCCGAAGGCATAGCTTAGGGTCTATGAAATATGATGATTTCAAAAAATTGCAGTCGGTTCAGGATATTTCAAAAAATATGTTCGAAGTTGGATATACTCTCGGTGAAATTGAGAGTTATTTAAAACATTTACATTATCTGTCAAGGGCAGGTGATACAAGTGGAAGAGATAGAGTTGTTAAAGCAAATTAATAATAAATTATCTTACAATAAAGATTTTTTAACACTCCAGGAAGCTTGTAGCTATCTAGGAATGAGTAAATCGAAAATATACAAGCTTACCTCAAATAGAGTAATTCCTCACTATAAAGTAGAAAATAAATTAATGTTTAATAAAAAAGAGCTAAACGATTGGATAAAAGACTACAAGGTAATGGCAGAAAAAACTATTGAAGAAATAGCAATGGAAAAATTAGGGTGATAAAATGAAAGGGTGGATAAAACTCCATAGGAAAATACTAAAAAATGCTATTTCTACTGATATGGAATTTTTAGGGTTTTGGGCTTATTTACTTTTGAATGCAAATCATAAAGACCGAAAAATCATTGTAAATAAAGAAATGATGACAATAAAAAAAGGAACTTTTTTAACATCACAGAGAAAAATAGCCCGAAACACTGATTTGTCGACAACAAAGGTTCACCGAATGCTAAAAAAACTAAATAAGTGGGGGTATATAAAACACCACACAACCCAATATTATACAGTAATATCAATCAAAAATTGGGATAAGTATCAGAACTTGAAACACCAACGAAACACAGACGAAAAACGAACGAAAAACGAACGAAAAACTGACGAAAAACTGACGAAAACAAACAAGAATGATAAGAATGTAAAGAATGATAAGAATGTAAAGAATGATAAGAATAAATACATAGATGTTTTTAATTATTATCTATCAAAAGATAATTTAATATCTCATAGAAAATATACATCTGAAATGAGAAATGCTATGAAAACAGCAGAAAGACGATTAGGAATAACATTAGAAGAAATGAAAACAATAATAGATAGACATTCAAAAGTAGTCGAAATAACAAAAGACAATGAATATCCGGTGAAGCCAAGACCAATATATGAACTATTCGGTCAAAAAGCATATAAATCAAGTCATTTAATTTGTAGTGAATATCTAAAATCCGGGAAAAAATACAGAGCTTATATATCTAAAGAGGATAATTACAACACTAAAGATAGTTTTGAAGAAAAAAAAGAAGAAATGTTTAATTGGTAGGAGGGTGAAATGAGTGAATATAAAAAATACTTTAAACAAGTTATGAGTTATTTTGCTGATAGATGTGAAAAGACAATATCAAAAGAGGGATTAAAACTTGAATTTAAAGTTATTAAGAAAAATCTTACTTTTGATGAGTTTCAATATGCTTCAGAAAAATTGGTTGAAAATTATAAATACAACACAATGCCAAGACCTGCAGATTTTATAGAACAAGTAAAAGACCCGGATAGTAAAGCAATAATAGCAGTAGATAAAGTAATAAATGCTGTTAGAGATTTCGGACACACAGCAACGGTATATTTTGATGATCCTATAATCCATCTTGTAATAAAAAACTCTTATGGTGGTTGGGATAAGCTTTGTGGTGAGCTAAAAGAAAATGAACTTAAATGGTTTAGGAAAGACTTTATAAAATATTATAAAGCTTATAATAATAAAAAAATTAATAAAATACCAGAGCTATCAAGCAACTTAGACGAGCCGGAAGAAGTTTTTATAGGCAACAAAGAAAAAGCTAAAAAAGTAAAAAAATTAAGTAGCAAAGATGTATTAAATAAAGAGATAAAACAATTAATAGGAGGTAAAAAATGATAAAAAAAGAAAAGAAAATATATGAAGAATTAAATAAGTTTCAAGACACATCAGAATACCCAGATAGCGAACTCTTGAGTGAATTTTATTGCGAACATTCAAGAGTATTAGTAAACAAGAAAGAAATAATAGGCATAAGAGAAATTAAAAAACTAGAAGAAATAATTATAATATTTAAAATCCAATATTATTCATCCTCATTTAAGTATTTTTAC
>CAZMFS010000357.1:0-2065 GCA_964565585.1 uncultured bacterium | reverse complement strand
AATCCTAAAGAAGTATAACTACAGCGATATAAATAAAATTATATCATATATTATAAATATTTATTCCCAAAAACCTGAGACAGGTGGGGAAATCCTGGATGAAGATACATTAACAGAATTAATACATTCCGATTATTATTTAATTGACTTTTATTTTGATAAAAAGTATAAAGAAATGTTATCTCATATATGTAAAATGAATAAGCCTGTTAATATTAAATTTCTGGAAGAAAATATAAGTAATCTGAATCAAAAGATAAAGACATTACTGGATGCCAAGATATTAAAATTTAAACAGAACAACTATATTACTCTTTATGATGCTGATTATAACAACTATCTGGACGATAAGTTTAATGCTATGGATGAAGGGTTTAAAAAATCTATACATAAAAAAATTGTTAATGTATATGAGAGCTATTTGCAAAAGCTAAATAACGATGAATTAATATCTTTAGCATACAATTATTACTATTTAAATGAGCATTTAAAATTGAGAAATTTACTGATTGATTATTTTGTTAAAAATTACAGAATAAATAGATCCTTTTTCATATCAAAACTTGAAGGATTGTTAAATCTTTTAATGTCAAATCTGGATAATATTCCGGAATCGGACAAAAATATAAGAGCTGTATATTTATTAACAAATACCTTATTTAGGGATGCAGATGATATTAATAGACGCAAAAATAAGCTTAAAGCAATTGAGGAACTTAATGTAACTGATAATGAAATAAAATTTATCATAATAAAGGAATTATTTGAAATCTACTATACTCTCAATAATAACGATAAACAGGATGAATATTTTAACAAAGCTAGTAAATTATTACCTTATTTAGATTTTATAGATCAAATACATGTATATAATATGCTCATTGATTATTATTTTAGCCAAAATCAGCAAGAGATGGTAAAGAAGATGTGCAATATGATTATGAAAAAGATATATAAGAAGAAAAATAATTATAGATATATTTACTTGAATATATTAAATAAAATAGCCCGGTATTATGCTAGTACAAATCAGCTACAAAAACAGCTAAATACATATAAAATGCTGCTTAAAAGGGCGCAGGAATATAAATTTTATAGATATATTATGATTGCCCATAATGGAATAGGGATTAATTATTTTCATATGGGAAATCATAAACTTGCAAGGTCTCATTTTTTTGAAATATTAAAACTAGCAAAAAAAATATATGATTATGATTTTTTAATAACAGGGTACATTAATATTGCTTTAGTAAATCAGAACTTTGATGAGGTAAAAGATTATTATCTAAAGGCACTAAAATATTCTGAGAAAATTAACAAAAGCGATAATATAGTTCTAATATTAACAAACCTGTTTGAGATAATATCTGACCGGAAACTATATAACTTAATACAAAAACATAAAGAGAAACTGGAAAATAATAAAGCCATTTTGAATAATTTCAGACATTATGGACATTTTTATTATACAATAATATTATTACTAACCCGTATGAACAAATTAGAAAAAATCTATAAATATTATGACATATTGAAGAATCTGGATATAAAAGAAAAGAATGAATATTATGGCTATTATAATTTGCTGATATTGGTATATGAAAAATTAATGGGAAACATTTCTATTGAATATAAAAAAATAAAGAATTTAATATATGAAATCCCTAGTTATTTTCTTAGGACTTATATAGTTATAGTTTTTATCTGGTTTTATGATGATTTTGAAAAAAAGCAAAAATTAGAATGGTTAAATTATGTATATAAAAAACTGGATGAAGAAAATTATAAAAATTATAAAATTAGAATTAGTGCTCTTATGAATATCGAAAAAAAAGGTGTTGATAAGAAATGTGTGGGAAAAATAGATCGGATAAAATTTGATCTTCAGGATTATTTTGATATTTATCTCTATATATATTTTTTAGTAAATAAGGCATATTATTACAAAGATAACAATAAAGAGTATCTATCTTTATTAGATTATGTACTAAATTATTATCAAAAATTTTATTCAAAATTTAAGAATCCAAACCTGATAAATATGACTGTATTCTCTTCTCTT
>CAZMFS010000356.1:0-2065 GCA_964565585.1 uncultured bacterium | reverse complement strand
TTAGAAGATTCCTGAATTTCGCTCGTTACACTCGCTTCATCAGGAATTTTCATTAATTATGAATTGCTAAAAACAACAGGATATTCTTCCCTTTCTTATGGGACAGACTTGGCTGGAGACAAGCTCAGAATGACTATAACCCCAAAAAGACATAAAAGCTAAACCAGAAGATTCCTGAATCCTGATTATTAATAACTTTAATAATTTTTTATAATTGGCAATCGTTAATTGGCATTCGGCAATTGATATAAAAATCCTTCGTGATTTTTATATCTTTGCTTAACTTCGGCCGGAATCTTCATATTTTTAATGGATAAAATTCCAAAAAAATTTTACAACTTTTCCGGTTTTTCAAAAACAAGAATTAAGTTTCTACTTCCTTTTTTATAAACATTTTTAACCACCTTTGCCTTATCTGACCTGTCGGTAAGGGATGTAACTATATATTTATCATTAACACCAATTATGTTGAAGCTTCCTTTTATTTTATTTATTCCTTGAATTTTAATCCTTGCCTTCAGCTCTTTTGTTTTTTTATCGGTTACTAAAATTTCAGGTTTAATTTTGTTCAATTTCATCTGAAAATTTTCTTCTTTAAGTTCGGTGAAACTTCCCGTGAAAGGAGTATATATATAATTATCATCCAGAGCAATTGAGCTTATTATGGTTTTTCCCGCTATTCTTAAACCGGCTCCTCTTCTTCTGTAAAATCTCATTTTTTTAGCTTTTTTAAACAAATTATCATGTTCTATCTCATCTATTTTATTTAAATTTTCATCATATATATCAATCCTGTAAGGTACGGACATATGTCCGGCATATAATTTATTATTTTTATCATCATATACCATTTTTAATCCTTCATATACAGTATCATTTTCGGGTAGTTTCTTTAAATCCATATCAACTTTATTTTCAACATTTCCATCATTCAAATTCATCTGTCCCAAATTCACGTGACTCAAACTATTAAAATAGAAATTGTTCCCTCCAATTTCAAAGTATACAACAAAACCTATTTTAGAACTGTTATATTTAAAACTATCAAGATACTTGCCGTCCATATCAAGCATAGTTACTCTCTGCAGTCCCAGGTCACCAAAGTATATTTTATCATTCTTAAATTTAACTCCCAGAATTTGATATGCTTCACCTGGACCTTTTCCCTGGGGAATTGTTATGCTTTTTAATTCTTCACCTTCAATAGAATTAATTTTTAATATAAAATCAGTACTCTGTAATTCGGTTGATTTTTGCTGAAGATAAAAAACTTTATCCCCGTGTAATCCCTCACATGATGATTTGTTTGCTCTTATAACCTGATTTTGTTCCCAGACATGTACAGGCTTAAGTGTATATTTTTCAACCGTATTTCTTTGAGAACAGCTTGTGAATAAAATTGAAATTGAAATTAAAATAAATAAATATTTTTTCATTCTATCCCCCTTAATTAAAACCACTTTTTAATTTTAGATTTAAAAACCGATACAAAACTAAGTAATACTAAATGTAACCCTTTAGAAGCTCTCATATCCCCTAAAGTAACTTCTAAAACTAATACATCTGCTATTATATCGAGAAAGTTGTTTTAGTAAAGGAAAAATAATTTATCAAATTGTCAAAGACAATTTGAAATTGAAAATTTTTAAATATTTTCCCCCAGAAGTTAAACTCTTAAAAATTATGCTATAGATGTTTTACTTTTTTTAAATTGGCAATCGTTCATTGTCATTTGGCAATTGATATAAAAATCCTTCGTGATTTTTATATCTTCGCCTTGCTCGCTCGCAATGACTCCTAAAAATCTCTTACGGGATTTTAGCCCCAGAACCAGAATTAGAACCGGATAAAATTAAAAACTTATTCATCTGAACGAAAATTCTTAAAAGTCATACAAGAAGATTCCGGGTGTCAAATTATCAATGATAATTTGAAATTAACAATTCAGACTGTAAAGAAATAAGTGTCTTAATTATAGGATATTTAGTAAAATATTCTAATATTCAGTTTTATATTGTTGAAAATCCAAAATTTAGTAAAAATTTCAATTTTTTCAATAAGAGCA
>CAZMFS010000355.1:0-2070 GCA_964565585.1 uncultured bacterium | reverse complement strand
CTCCTCTCCCTCTGTTATGTAAAAAGATTCAGCTTTGTTAATATTTTGTATAAAATTATTTTTATTTTCTTTTTCAAGGTTGATAAACTGAATTAGCTCTTGAATATCATCGGTTTTTGGATAAAATCTCTTATCTGAATCAAAAAAGTATATTTCCAAATTTTTCTTTATAGAATAAACCGTATTATAAACGGATTCTCTCATTTTTTTATTTTTTAGTTTTTTCTGTTTTGGATAGACAAAAAAACCCATGATTATAACAATCGAGATTACAATTAGAGTTTCAATTAGTGTAAATCCGGAATCTCTTTTCATCCCGTAACACCACAAAGTGCTAAATACCATTTTATTATCTCTGCTCCCCAAAGATAGGCTATTAATGCACCCAAAGATAAAAAGGGTCCAAAAGGGATAACCATCTTTACTTCCTTTTTTCTGAGCTTATCAAGAAGCATGCTTACAAGTCCAAATAGAACGCCAGTAAGAGAAGCAATTAAAAACATTAAAACCATAAGTTTGATACCTATAAAAAAACCTATAAATCCCGTATAGTAGACATCCCCTCCACCCATGGCTTCCTTCTTGAAAATCTTCTCTCCAAAAACCATTAAAAAGTATACAAAGCCAAATCCTGCAACAAGACCCAGAAGGTTCATCCATATCTGACCCGTTTTTATATTGAAAAATATCCTCCAAAGAAATGCAGGTATTAAAATGCTTATAGGTATAATAAAATGCTTGAAATCTATGACAGAAATAATAAAAAGTGTACATGTAAACAAAATATAATCAGCTGTAGTAAGAGATATACCGTATAATAAATATCCGGATAAAAATATTAATCCTGACATTGCTTCAACTAATGGATACTGAATTGAAATTTTGAAATTACAGTAAGCACATCTCCCCTTTAAAAATACATATGAAAGAATCGGTATATTCATATACCATTTGAGTTTTTTCCCGCAGTTTGTACAGTATGATGCCGGCTTAATAATTGATAAATTATGTGGGATTCTATAGATAAGAACATTGAAAAATGAACCGAAAACGGTTCCAAATATAAAAAAAACTATTCCAAAAAAAATACTGAATTCACCCATTAATTTGTAAGATCTAGATCCCAGCTTGTTAACCCGCTTGCGGGGTCCGGACTATCGAAGCAGTCCCTCGTTCTTCCTTCCCGAGATTTTCTGTCATTTATCCATACACAGGTATTATTGTTATCAAGGGCCAACGCAGCCAGTGTGTATCTTCCATCATCTGCACCGTAGGCAAACTTTTGCATGTCCGCCCTCATCTCATCGAGATCAAAAAGAAAGAGCTCATACCCTCTTTTGCCAACAGTATTTTTAAGCTCGGTATAATTTTGGGGAATATCTCCAGAATCATTAAGTGATTTATATGCCTCTATCGCTTTTCTTAAGTTCTGAAGTGAAGCATACGCTGCATTGATGGCAGCTTTTTCCCTTAACTTGGTAAAATTAGGGATAGCTATAGCTGCCAGGATGGCAACTATAGCTATTACTATCATTAATTCTATTAATGTAAATCCCTTTTTCATAAAATTCCTTGTTCAGGTTTTTTAATAACTATTTCCTAAAAATTAAAAGGAACCACCTTCATCTACTGACCAACTAGGCTCTGTTATACTTGCTTCATCTTCTGTTTTTCCTGTTCTATCCCATGCGGATACTGCAACTAAAGTCTTTTCTGAATCCTTAGCCATACCTACAATAGAATATCCTGTTGAGCCATTACCCCATACATAAATAGCATGCATATTACCAGCTAACTGAGTAAAATCAAAATATTCAGTTCCTGAGCTGCCTATTTCATTCTTTAAACTAGTATAAATATCTCCACTCTCTAAGCTTCCTCCATCAATGCTTATGTAGTTTTCTATAGCCTTCTGCAGTCCCTGACATGATGATAGAGCACCTTTAACAGCAGCTTTGTCTCTCATAGCTGTAAAGTTAGGAATAGCAATTGCAGCCAAAATACCGATAATTGCGATAACAATCATTAATTCGATTAATGTAAAACCTTTCTTATTCATAAACACCTCCC
>CAZMFS010000354.1:0-2079 GCA_964565585.1 uncultured bacterium | reverse complement strand
ATATTTTTTATATGTTTTATAACATTTATTCCACTTTGTTCAGGTTCGTAAAACAAAAAATCAAATTTAGTATCAGTACTTTTCATAAACTCTATTAATTTTTTATTTTTATCAATCTCCTCCTTTAAATCATTAAACTCATTAATAAAATATCCTCTTATAATATTTTTCATTTTCTTCTTATATTTTTTATAATTGTGAGGTATTAACAAAGTTCTAACATTAAATATATTAGTATTTAATTCGTTTAAAACAGTATTATTTCCAATAAATATATTTTTAAAACACCTCCTGCATAATGAAAAAGATTTATAAGAATTTTTGTTTTTTAAATTTTCAAAATATATATCATTAGTAGTTTGATAAAATTTGCTTTTTAAATCAATTTTACCTGTAACATCCTTTCTTTTACCGCATTGAGAACATATTTTTTCTTGTTTGTTTTCATTGCTTTTAAAATATCTTTTAAAATTATCATAATAAACTACTTCAATATATTCATTACCAATATCAGGTAAGTTTTGTATATACTCATCATCTATCTTTAAACTAAATATTTCATATCTTTTAAAATATTTTTTATACAAATTTAATTCGTTTGTTATATTATCTGTAAATTCTTTTTGAATATTTTTAACTTTATCCCACGTATAATCTTCTTTAATATTTACTTTACTTTTTTCTAATAAGCTAATATTTAAAAAATAATCCTTACTGACATCATTATCCCATTTAACATAAAATTTTTCTCTAATTTCTTTCAAAAAATCAACAAGCTTCCTATATTGATTCGTATCAAATTTATCCTTAATATATTTAATCATTGCCGGAACAGTTGGTAACTTATTTTTACTACTTGCTATATGATATTCTACATTATTAGTTGAAAATATTTTCTTTGCTGAATTTGATGGTTGTTTAAATGGCAATATTTCTTTTATATTTTCTGAAGTAAGTTCTTGCCCCCATTTAATTTCAATTGAATTATCATTTGTTTTTAAATTAATAACAATTTCTCTGATTTCTAAGTTGTTATCTTTTAATATGCTTTTATCTTTTACACTTGGATAAATTAATTCACTTTCAAGATATAGATTTTTTTCCTCTAATTCATTTTCACAATTATTTACCTTATATTTGCCTATTTTATTAAATAAATCTATCATATCAACTACTCCTCTTTTTAACTACACCAAAACCTTTTGATACCTGTTTTCCCAGAGATAATAAATCAAAAAGTTTGAAATTTGTTTTAAAATCAACATAAAAGCCCATTAAATTTTCAAAATGAAGCGAATTGACTTTTACAGTTTTAAATTTTTCTATATTAATTTTTATCTTTTCTTCTATCCAGATATCAAAACTTTTACAAACAGATAAAATATTTCCTATCATAATTCTTTCTAAAAGATTTTTCTTGTCTGAATAATTATCTGTATTTTTATATTTTTTATAATTTTTTTGATTTAATGCTACCCATGGAGTTATAAATTTATATTTTTCATAATTTTTTAACACTTCTAACTGCATATCTTTTTTAACTTTTATATTTTTTTCAATTATTTTAATTTTATTATTCTCTACATTTAAAACATCCACTTCTAGAAAGATTTTTTTTAATGGATCTATTCCTTCATTAAGAGCAAATATAATTATATTATTATTTATATTTTTATATTGAATTCTAGGATATCTATAGATGTTTTCTCCATTTTCATTATATTGATGAAAAAGATCTATATCTGGAAATTTCTTAGCAAAATATCCTCTCAATTGAGAAGGTTTTATATATTTTTCACTATCAGTGGTTAATTTTAAAACACATTTTTTCATATAATATTCCCACCTATTTATTAACCATTTTTCTTTTTATACTCCTAATATAATTTATATTATAAAGCAAAAAATAACCTTAGTAAATGAACACTTTGAAATTTTATTTGTTCACAATTTAAAATACTTTTTCTTTATATAGCTGGATATTAGAGAATTAGAAACGGGAATTTCTATCACAAATTGTGATAGGTTTTTATAAAAAATCTCTATCGAGATTTTTAGATTAAGATTAAGACTAAGATT
>CAZMFS010000353.1:0-2095 GCA_964565585.1 uncultured bacterium | reverse complement strand
ATACACATCTGGTAGTTAATAGAATATTAGAGATGACTGAAAACAACAGAGTTAAATCCATAAATGGAAAGTGGATAAATATTAGGGGCGATTCCATATGTGTACACGGAGATACAAAAGAGGCAGTGGAATTTGTAAGTAAAATAAAAAAGAAATTGAGGAAAAACAAAGTAGCAATAAGGCCTTTGTCCGAAATTATAAATAAAAAAAATACTGAAAGGATTTTATAATGAATATTAGTTATCTACCTTCAGGCGAAACCTCTCTGCTTCTAGAATTTAAAAAGGAAATCTCTGAAGAAGTAAATCAGAAGATAAGGAAATTAGAAATTGCAATTAATAAAGCTAATATCAACGGTATTATTGAAATAATACCCGCCTATTGTTCCCTTAAAATCGATTACAATCCCTTAAATATTTCTCAATCTAAATTAATTGATAAAATTAATTCGCTAAAAAATAATATTTCAGATCTTGATATAGAAAAACCCGAGGTCGTTGAAATTCCTACACTGTACCGGGGAGAAGATATTGAATACGTTGCAAAATACAACAACTTATCTGTTAAAGAGGTTATTGAAATTCATTCATCTAAGGTGTATTTAATATATATGCTGGGGTTTATTACGGGGTTTCCATATCTTGGAGGGATGAGCGAGAAAATTGCCACTCCCAGACTGGAAAATCCACGCACAAAAATAAAAAAAGGATCAGTTGGAATAGCAGATTCCCAAACCGGCATATATCCGCTGGATACTCCTGGGGGATGGAGAATTATCGGAAAAACACCGCTTAATTTATTCGATCCAAAAAATAAAAACCCATTTCTTCTTGAAGCCGGTAACTATGTAAAATTCAAGCCTATTGATAAAAAAGAATTTAATAAGATTAAATATAAAATGGAAAATAACAGTTATAAAGTCAACAGCTATCCTAAGGATGTGAAATAATGGGAAAAATAAAAATATTAAAAACAGGTCTTTTAACTACTATTCAGGACACCGGAAGAAGAGGTTATCAAAAATACGGAGTTCCCGTTTCGGGAGCTATGGATAAATACTCTCATAAGCTAGCCAATATTCTTGTAGATAACAATCCCAAAGAAGCAACATTGGAAATCAATATGCTCGGACCAAAAATTCAATTTATGAGTGATGAATGTATATCGATAACCGGTGCAGATCTACAGCCAAAAATTAATGAGAACCCTGTAGAAATGTATAAATCTATCTACATAAAAAAAGGAAGTATTTTATCTTTTGGAGGAATGAAAAAGGGCCTTAGGTCATATATTGCTTTTGCTGGAGGAATGGCTGTAGAAAAAGTGATGGGTAGTAAATCATATTATTCAAAGGCTGATCTAGGAACAAAAATTGAAGCAAATAAAATTATAAACATAAACTCCTCAAATAAAAATATTAAAAGACAAGTAGGAGATAAATTTATTCCAGAAATAAAAAATAAAACAAAACTAAGAGTAGTTCTAGGTCCTCAAATAGATTATTTTACCAAAAAAGGAATTGATACTTTTTTAAATAATACATATCAAATAACAAACAACTCGGATAGAATGGGTTACCGGTTGGAAGGAGATGCAATCGAACATAAAAATAAAGCAGATATAATTTCTGATGGTTTAAGTAGAGGTGCTGTCCAGGTTCCAGGAAGCAAAAAACCTATAATAATGATGTCAGACTGCCAAACAACAGGTGGTTATGCCAAGATTGGCTACATTATAAAAGAAGATATTGATAAACTGGCTCAGCTGAAACCTGGAAACAAGGTTGAATTTGAAAAAATCTCGATAAATGAAGCTCAAAAAATCTATAGAAAATATTCAAAAAAAATTGATACCATTAAAAAAAAATTAAAATCAAAAAACAATATATCTGGAGTAATAAAATTATTTAAGAAATTAAAGAGCTTATTCAATTAAAGTTAAAAATTGAAGATAATTTGGACTTTTGATAGTTTAGGCAGCCAAAAAAGTAAACATAAAATTATCTTGAACAGTATTTATTATTCATTTGAGAGGATAAATCTTAATTTGGGACTGGATTTAAAGTTTTATCGTGGTTTCATCTTGTTACCGATAT
>CAZMFS010000352.1:0-2096 GCA_964565585.1 uncultured bacterium | reverse complement strand
TTGTGAAAGAACTAATCCTATAGGATTTTATCATGATAAAAGCCCGGATTTGGATAGTATCGAAGATGGTGATTGGGCTGTAAGACATATGAAGATGTCTCCAGGTGGTATTTATGATAGATTTTATGATCTATTAAAAGAAAAAAATTATTTAGATAGACTATTGGCTTTGGCAGGGGGAGATCCTATAGAAAGTAAACCAAGTGATGTAAATTACAATAGAATTATTTACAAAGAAAATATAGACCATAATATAAAAGATTCTGATGATGCTTCAATTGAATATATTGAGGTATATCATGTGGTATGGAAGTCTTTTAAAAAGATCGGGTTTTTAAGTTATATAGATCCTGACACAGGAGAAGAAATTGAAGATACGGTAGATGAGACTTATAAGTTAGATGAAGGGGATAAAGCTCAAGGAGCAGAAATAACTTGGGAATGGGTTACTGAAATTTGGGAAGGTTATAAAATAGGAGATGATATATATGTAGGAATAGAACCTATACCAAATCAAGAATTTTCTATAGACGAACCTGATGCAAATAAACTCCCTTATATAGGCACTATTTATAATGATGACAATTCTGAGGCTACATCTTTAGTGGATTTGATAAAGCCTTTACAATATATGTATATTATTATATGGTATAGGTTAGAATTGACTTTAGCTAGGGATAAAGGTAGAATTTTTACTGTAGATATTACGCAGATACCAAAATCTCAAGGCATAGATGTTCAAAAATGGCTTCATTATTTGACATCTATGGGAGTTAATTTTGTTAATCCTTATGAAGAAGGCTGGGATATCCCAGGAAGAGAAGGTGGTAATCCAGCATCTTTTAATCAATTTTCTTCACAAGATTTAACTATGTCTAATGTTATTGCTGAATATATACAGTTATTAGAAAAGATAGAGATGATGGCTGGAGAATTATCAGGAATTTCAAAACAAAGACAGGGCTCTATATCCCAACATGAATTAGTAGGTAATGTTGAAAGATCTGTTGTTCAATCTTCTCATGTTACGGAGCCTATTTTTTGGAAACATAATCAAGTAAAGAAGAAAGTATATACTGCATTATTAGAATCAGCTAAGATAGCTTGGGCAGATAGTGATGATAAGAAGTTACATTATGTTTTAGACGATATGTCAAGATCTTTTATAGATATTACTGATGATTTTACTTTTTCAGATTTTGATATATTTGTATCAGATTCTAGTGATGAAAGCAGGAAAATACAAATGTTACATCAGTTATCTGAAACTGCTTTAGGTCAGGGGGCTTCTTTATATGAAATTTCAGAAGCTTTGAGTTCTAATAATGTTACAGATATTAAGAAAAAGCTTAAAAAAATAGAGCAGCAAAAACAGAAGCAGCAACAACAAATGGCTGAGCAAGAACAACAAGCTAAATTAAAAGAAAAACAAATGGAAACTCAGCAAAAACAAGATGAACTTGAATTTAAACGTGAGGATTCTATTAGACAATCTAATACTGATATAGAAGTTGCATTAATAAATTCAGAATCTAAAGAAGAAAGTGGTTTACAAGATGAGTTGGATATTAGACAATTTGAATTGAAAAGACAAGAAGCCCAGCAAAAAGCTGAAAAAATTCAAGAAGAAAAAAGACAAAATAAAGTTCAAGAAGATTTGAAACAAAGAGAATTAGAGTTGAAATCTAAACAAATGAAACAACAGAATCAAAAAAGTAATAAATAATTATAATTATGGCAGCAAAAGATGAATATAAGATAGACAAGAATGACTTTTTAGGTGGATTTCAAGAAGTATTTGATATGAATAATGAAAATCAAACCTCATCTGCTACAAATACCTCTACTGAAATAAATAATACTAATACTACACCTACTTCAAATCCTGACGATGAAGTTAAAACTGTAAGTCCGGAATTTTTTGAGCAAAATGAAAATGACGAATCTGAAAATAATGAATTAGATGATGAGAAAGAAACAAAAAACAAATCGACAGAAGAATCAGAAGAAGAAGAGAGTTCAAAAGAAACTACAAAAGAAGAGGGAGAGGAAGAATCTGAAGAGGAAGAAAATAGCTCAAATAAAAGCGATGAAGA
>CAZMFS010000351.1:0-2096 GCA_964565585.1 uncultured bacterium | reverse complement strand
ATTAGTTTTGTTAGGGACTTTGATAAATAAAATATTAAATGAACAAAAAGAAAAATCTTCAAATTTTCTTAATAAAATTAATTTCGATGGGATTCCTGCAAGAAGAGTTCAGAAATTATTAGGAGAGGTTATACATTATTTGGATATTTATGATCAATACGATAGCTCTTCTGTAAAAATTGCAGAAACGGCGGATAGATTACAGGGAATTAAAGAATCAGAATTAACTAAAGATGAGGTTTTATTTTATATCTTATCGGGAATTTCTTTGGGAAGGTATTTAGCTTATAAAGGAAAAATAGAAAAAGAGAAAGGAGATAAATAATGAGTGATATTATAAATAAAAATTCAGAAGTTTTATTTTTATATGATGCTAAAAGGTGTAATCCAAATGGCGATATGGATAATGAAAACAAGCCCAGAATGGATTGGGATTCTGGTAAAAATTTAGTTTCAGATGTTAGGTTAAAAAGATATATTAGAGATTATTTAATGAAAATAAAAAATAAACCTATTTTTGTTAGAAAATTGGGAGATAAAGCATTAAAAGCAAAAGAAGCAATCGGATTGTTCAAAAAACAATATGTAGATAAAGTAGAATTAAAAAACATTTCTAAAAAAGATCTGGATATTAAAAAGAAAGAAATGAATAAAATAAAAGATAGAATATTTGAAATGATAGATATTAGATTGTTTGGTGCAACCATACCTATAGAGGTAGAATCCGGGAAAGGAGGTTCTTCCAATTTTACAGGACCTGTTCAATTTAACTGGGGATATTCATTAAATCCTATTCACAGTTTACAGGAATCAAAAACTATAACTTCCAATTTGAGTACTTCAGATAGTGAACAAGGGGCAGGTGTAGGAAAAGATTATAGAGTTAGATATTCCTTTATAGCATTCAGTGGAGGAATTAATTCAAATGTTGCTAAAACAACAAAATTGAAAAAAGATGATTTGAAATTGTTAGATGAAGCTATGGTTAAATCAATTCCAGCAAATAGAACTAGATCAAAGATAGGACAAACTCCAAGATTATATATAAGGGTGCAGCTTAAAAATAATGAATCTTTTTTAAATGATTTAAGAGAATATATAAAACTGGAAACAAAAAATGAAAAAAAATGGGAACAAATTGATAATATAAAAGATGTAAGATTAAAAACTAGAAAATTGGAAGAATATTTGAATAATAATTCTGATTTAATTGATAAAATATTTATTTGGAAAGATAGTTTACTTGAAACTTCTTTTAGTGATAAAATTGAAGGAAATATTGAAATTAAAAAAATTAATTTATAAAAGGAGAAAAATGAAAATTGATAAAATTGATAGATTATTGATTTTTGATATAAAGGGAAAAGCAGGACATTTTAGAAAATTTTATACTAATAGCTCCTCTTTGTCTTATGGTATTCCTCCTAGAACTGTTATTTCTGGAATGCTGGGATCAATTCTGAAAATTCCTAGAGATGAATATTATGAAATGTTTTCAATCGATAAATCAAGGATAGGTATAGAAATATTATCCTCATTTAAAAAACATTTTGAATGTATGAATTATAAAAAGAAAAATGGCGAACCTACCCAGGTTCGCCTTGAGTTATTATTACCCGAAAAAGAATATATTAAATATAGGGTATATTTTTATCATTCAGATGATGAAATATTTAATAAGCTTAAATACAACATTAAAAATAATAACTTGGGATATGGAACATATTTAGGCCAACGGCAATTTCGCGCTGATTTGAAATTTCATGATTTATTGTTAAAGAATGATATTGAAGTAATAAAAAATGAAATTGTTGATTTGAATACTTTGATTAATAAATCAAATATAGTAAACATCGAAGATAGTGCGAATTTTGATTTTGTTGAAGTGATAATGCCCAATGATATGAAAAAAGTTAAAAATGGTAGAGAAAAATTATCTATGAATAAAATAGGATATGAAAAAAGTGGTAATTCAATTAAAATGAAATGTAAAAAAGTTTTAAAACTTAAAAAATATAATAAACATATAACATTTTATAATTGAGGTTTTTGATATTGATGATCTGTTCACATGAAAATAAAAAGTTAATAACTCA
>CAZMFS010000350.1:0-2102 GCA_964565585.1 uncultured bacterium | reverse complement strand
ATATGGAAAACAGCAGAATGGAAAAAAGTATAAGCCTTCTTGAAGATAGCTGGAAAATAGCTTCAACTCCTGAAGGGGTTATGAGTACACAGAGGTATGTGGAAAATATTGACCCATATTCCTTTTTTGATGTTAAAAGAATTGATATGAAAGATATAGATCCAGAAATCTACAGCGATGAGGAAAAGCAGATAATGCATATAAGTCAGCTTCCCGAAAATAGTGATGAGTTTTTTTCCTACGTTTATAAAATATCAAACAGGGGAAACGATTATTCTAACTATAAAAAAATTGTAGTATGGTATAAATTACAGAACGGCTCACCTACCCTTCATTTTGATTTAGGTATAATTAATGAGGACAGTGATGGAGATGGTGTATTTGATACAGAGGATAAAAATGATAACAAACTACTGGAAAAAGATGAAGATACGGGATATAATTTCAATATTAATGGAAATGTTTATAAAATAGGGGCAAACAATAATACCTTAGATGATGAAGATCTGGATAATGATGGAGTTTTAAGAAACAAAAGTGAAGTTGTTAGCTATCAGTTAAATTTAGAGGGAGATGGAAACTGGCATAAAGCCACTATTAATTTAGATGATTATAATTCAGGAGACATAGGTGCCTTGAATTTGGTTAAGCATTTAAGGATGTGGGGAGAAGGATTTTCAGGTGGGAATCTGGAGATAGCTAAATTGAGTATTACAGGTACTACATGGGAAATCAAAAAGGTTGAACCGGAAACTAACGAATTTGAGGTAAGCACTATAAGTAATTATACAGATCCGGATTATGAACCCCTCCATAAAGATGAATTGCAAAATAAGGATACAAAAAGAGAAGATGTATCCCTTGAGCTTGATTTCAATATGGATACTTTTGTTGATGGAGAAAATTATGCCTACTGTGAAAAAGATTATGGATCCAGACGAGACTTTACAGAATATGAAAATATTAAGGTGGCATACTTTCCAACTACAGAAATTGAAGGAGAGTTTGATTTGTTTGTTAGATTTGCTACGGATGAGAATAATTATTATGAAATAACCAAAACTATCAATGAAACCTCACCAAATAGGTGGAATTATATAAATATCGATGAGATCGATCAAATTGAGAAAAATGAAAATGTTAAAAAAGTTGGAGAAAATGCGAATATAAAGAACATTAAATATATGTATTTTGGCATAAAAAATAGCAATCCAAGTAGCCCTTATAGCGGGAAATTATACCTAAATGACATTAAGCTGGTAAATCCAAAAATACAACAGGGAACTGCAAAATACCTTTCTATGGAAATGAACTATGAAAATTATTTATCTGTTAATTATGATATTGAGAAAAAGGATGGAGAGTATGCAATGATCGATAAAAATCCATCTTATGAGAACGAATTCAGGCAGAATTTAAGATCCAGTTTTAATTTTGGGGAGATTTTCTTTAAAGAGCAGGATCTAAATATTAACACTTCCTTTTCTTATACTGGTTCAAAAACCGAAAACAACAATTTTATTGATAGCGGAGTGGATATTGACCGTCTTGGAAAGAGGGAATATAAAAGGTATAGAGCCAGTACAACGATGTCAAAAAATAACTGGCCTTCGTTTAGCTATGATTTTAATTATAAAAGAAACGATTCAACAATGTCCTCGGATCCAAATTATACCGAGCAGATAAGCCATTATACAGGCTTGAGATATACATTTTTTGATTTTAAGTTACTGGGAATTAGTCCTGTTCCGGAAGATATCGATATAGCTGTTTCGGAGGACCTTGATAGGAATTTTCACAAATTAGATGAATACCAGGATAAAAACACCTCAACAAAAACCAATAACTGGAGTTTAAACCTAAAATGGGAATTTATAAATGATTTGGAATCAAACTGGAAGTATGATTTAATAGAAAAATGGAATCTTTTGGATAATAATTTCCAGAAGCAGCACAGGTATTTTGATTTTAGTAATTCATTTGATAAAAATATAAATAATTTTATCGATTTAAATCTGGATTATTTTACTGAAGTTGAGGAAAAATGGGATTATGATGATATAAATACTGATGTAAATTACTATTCTACAGAATATGATATA
>CAZMFS010000349.1:0-2103 GCA_964565585.1 uncultured bacterium | reverse complement strand
AATTCTAGGATAATAGACAGCTGTATTTATAAAAATATGATTACTTATAAGGAATAAAAATTATGTTTTTTAAAATTAATTCATCTAAGCTTTGATGTTTTATTAAGTTATTGTTATGAATTAAGCAGATTTAATAGATCCTTTTGGAGTTTATTATTGGAGATAATTATTGTTTTTAAATTAACAAATGTTAAAATAGAATTAGATAATAATTTTATGGAAAGGGGATTTATGGGCAATGATAAGGTCAATAAGAAATATCTTCTGGTAAGGATAAATGAGAAGGAAGCCAGAAACGGTAAAAAATATTTGGATATGACTCTTACAGATGGAGAAAAATATATTAACGGGAAATTATGGAATAGCATGAAATTAAAACATAAAAATTCTCAAAAATATGAAAACCTTTTGAATAATGAAGGAATAGTTCTTCATGTAATTGGTACAAGGGATACATATAAGGGGCAGGAACAGATTATTTTAAACAGGTTTGAAATTCTTGAAAATGAAGATATAGAAAATTATTTGCCGGTAACAGAAAGAGATTTCCAAAAAATGAATGATGAATTTAACCTATTAGTTGATTCTATTCAGGACAAAAAGATCAAAAAGCTTATAAAATTGATTTATGATAAAAATATGAAAGAGAAATTTTTTAAAGCTCCAGCGGCTATTAGTTACCACCATAATTATATCGGTGGTTTGTTGGAACATACACTGCAAATAGCTAAACTTGCTAATAAGGTTGTTGAAGTATATGGTAATGAGTATATTGATAGAGATATTTTAATAGCAGGAGTTTTACTTCATGATATTGGTAAGGTGTATGAATACGAAAATGATTTGGGTAATATAAATAAAACTGATGAAGGAAAACTGGTGGGGCATATTGTTAAAGGATCAGAAATAGTTGAGAAATACAGCTCTCAGGTTGAAATTCAAGAAGAGAAAAAAAATAAAATAAAACATATTATATTATCCCATCACGGAGAAAGAGAGTTTGGTGCAGCAGTGTTACCTAAAACTACAGAAGCTTTTCTTGTACATATGATTGATAACATAGATGCCAAGATGAAAAAATTATCAGAACTGAAGAAAGAAAATATTGAGAAGCTTGACTGGAGCAATTATGAAAGAATGTTTAATACAGAGATTTATTTAAAATGAAAACTTTGAATAGAGTCTATAATTATATTAATAAACAAAAATTGATCTCGGATAATGATAAAGTTCTTCTGGCGGTCTCCGGGGGGAAAGATTCGATATTTCTTCTTGATACCTTTTTGAAGTTAAAAGAGAGATTGAATTTAAAAAAAATTGGGATAGTTCATATAAATCACTGTTTAAGGGGGGATGACAGTTATAAGGATGAAAAGTTTGTTAAAAGAATTTCAGAAAAAAATAATCTGGAATATTTTGCTGAAAGAGTTGATGTTAAGGATATTGCTTTAGAAAAGAAAAAATCACTTGAAGAGGTGGGAAGAAATAAGCGGTATGAAATTTTTAATAAATATATGAGAGAAAAGAATTTCGATAAGGTAGCTACCGCCCATACTAAAAACGATCAGACCGAAACACTTTTAATGCGGATAATTAATGGAACAGGATTAAAAGGATTTAGGGGAATCCCTGTAAAAAGGGGTTCTATTATAAGACCTATTTTGAATATTTCCACTGAAAAGATAATGGATTATATTGAAAAAAATTCTCTGGAATACAGACAGGATTATACTAATGTAATGAACAAGTATGATAGAAATAAAATAAGAAATCAAATTATTCCTTTAATTGAGGAGCTGAATCCTTCTTTTTCCGATTCAATAATCAGATTTAGAAAAATTGTCCAGGATGCAAGAGAGTTTATCATCAAATCAGTAAAGAGTTCTGTGAAAAAATATTTTGGACTAAAAAGCGATATTTATGTACTTGATATTAAAAAGGTTGATGAGTTTCTTAGAAAAGAGGTTTTATATTATATTTTTAATAATGAATTTAATGAAACCATCTCCTTTGATAAAATTGAAGACATATTGCAGCTGGTAGAAAATGATACCTCGGGTAAAAGAATTGACATCTCTGCTGATACCCAGGTTCATTATAATT
>CAZMFS010000348.1:0-2152 GCA_964565585.1 uncultured bacterium | reverse complement strand
AAAATTATACCAAATTATTTTTTCTTCGGAAACCATGGGAAAAATCTGTTTGTTTTTTTAGCATATTCCCGATATTCAGGTTTCTTCATATATTTTTCTTCTAATAAAGGAACCCCCGAAACAAACATAATCAGGTAATCAATAGTCATCGGGGAAAATATTGCAACTATTCCAATATCAAAATTTAAACACAGCAAAAAAGGTCCCCACCATAAAAGTGCTTCTCCAAAATAATTTGGATGGCGGGAATACTTCCACAATCCATCGGTCATAATTTTATTCTCTTTACTTTTTCGATTATTTATAAAATCATGCAATTGATAATCGGATACTGCTTCAAAAATGAATCCTGCAAGCCAGACAATTATTCCCAGTATATCTAAAATTCCTATACCTTTCAAATCTCCCGATTTAATCACAAATACAGGTAAACTAATTACTAGCATAAAAAATCCCTGTAAAATAAACACCTGGAAATATGACCTTATAAAAAAAAGCTTGCCCCACTCTTCTCTCCACTTTTTATATCTAAAATCTTCTTTTTTATCTTTATTCCTAAAAAAAATATGTCCACTTAGACGAGTCCCCCAAAAAATAATCATTGAAAGCAAAATTATTTCTCTGGCAGTAATAAGGGAATTTTTATAAACTGTATTAAATACCACAATTATAATAAATCCAATACCCCATCCAATATCAGCTACTGAGTTATCCTTTTTAATTATCGAAATAATAAAAAGAACTGTCATGTAAATTAAAATAATAATCGCTGAAGTTAAAATAGAATGTAACATAATCTCCCCCGTTATTTATTCATAAATAATTGAAACACTTACACTACCTATACCAGCATGAGTTCCAATAATAGGAGATACATCAGTGATATATTGCGGATTTTCTCCTGTAACCCTAATTAATTTATCTGCCAGATCATCAGCCTCTTTTTTAGCCTGTACATGTCCAATAGCATAAGCAAAATTGCTATTCTCTTTATATTTTTTTTCAACAATTCCAACAATTTTATTTACATTGCCATTGAATGAAAATCCTTTTCCAATTAAACAGGACTTTCCTTCATCATCAAGAGATATAATGGGTTTGAGATTCAATAGTTTTGCAAATAGTCCCTTTGCTTTAGAAACTCTTCCCCCACGAATCATATATTTCAAATCCTTGACACTTACATATATTTTTAACCTATTTTTATATTTATTTATAATCTTAATAATTTCTTCAAATTTTTTATTTTCGCTTATCAACTCCGAAATTCTTTTCACAAGAAGTCCTAAAGCTGTTGAGAGATTTTTAGAGTCAATAACAAAAATCCTATTTTTATCAACTATGTTAGCCGCCTTTAATGCACTTTCATATGTTCCGCTTAATTGTTTCGATAAATGAACAGAAATTATTCTATCATATTTTTTTAATAATGTTTTGTATTTATTTATAAACCTTTTTATATTGGGCTGGGAGCTCTTAGGTGTTTCTTTAGAGTCCTTTATGTATTTATAAAGATCCTCGGGCTGTATGCTTATCTTATCAATGAACTCACTTTTATCAAAATTTATATTTAGCGGTACAGTATAAATATCATTATCATTAATAAATTCAAAAGGTAAATCACATGTTGAATCCGTTACAACAGCTATTTCTTTTTTATTCATCTTCTTAATATTATACTGACTTATCATATCTTCAATAACAGGAGCCGTAATATTGCCGTATTCATTTAAAATAGTAGAAATTTTATTTGGTTCACTTGAATGTATGTGTATTTTGTATTTATTTTTCATCCGGGCTAAAATTAAAGAATTGCCAAAATCCCCAATCTTATCAATGAGATCCTTTTTATCCAATTTCGTTTCTTCCAGTACAAATTGACAGCAGTATCTGTATTTAATATTTTCCATTGAAGAATATTCATGTTCATCATCAATTTCTTCATATAATGAACTGTCAACAAAATCAAAACTCTCGGGAGCTTTGAGAAATTTTCGAACCCCCTCAAGAAAAAGGACAAATCCTTTGGCACCAGCATCTACTACATCATGCTGCTTTAACACTTTAAGCTGGTTTACTGTATTATTTAGAGCTTTCTGGGCAGCCTTGAACGATCGAGAAAAAAGTTGAGTAAAATCTTTTACTTCTTTTC
>CAZMFS010000347.1:0-2166 GCA_964565585.1 uncultured bacterium | reverse complement strand
AATTGAAAAAGGTATTAACTCTGTAAGTACAGAAGAAATAGAAAAAAAAGTAAATACTAAAATAAACGATATAATTAATGATATCCCCCTACCCCAGTTAAAAAGTAATGTAGAAAAAATTAACAATGTAAACAATACAATAGAAAATACTTCCGGGAAAATGGAAAATCTTGTAGAAAAAATTGCTTCATATAAAAATAAAATTAAAATTAAAACTGTCGGATTAATTGTTCTTCTTACAATAATTATTGGATTTCTAGCCGGGCTTTTTATTGGCCAAAAGGTTTATTTTAGCAAAATAAATAATATTGAAAAAAGCGTATCAAACATTAAAAAAAACAACATCAAGCTAAATACCGGATACACTAAAGATAATAAGTTCTACATAAAAATACAAGAGAAGAATTATACTGCTAAAAAAACTAAAAACAACTACCCTATAATATATTTTAAATAATAATTATCAATATGTAGTGGGTATATATTGTGATCATCTGACACAGCAATTCTTACCCACTACATATAGTATCTAAAAGGGGGATCATGGAACTGTATTATATAGAAAAAAATCAAATGAAAGAGTTATTAAACATAACAGAAAAATATATAATTAATAAAATATCTAAGAAAAAAGACACAGCTGGGGAGATAAAAAGTTTTAAAAAAGAAATAAGGAACTTAAGAAAAAAGATTGAAGAAAAAAAGCAAGATAATATAAGATCATGGAATTCTGATAATTTACAAAACTTACTTCTGAATTACGATTTGGATTTATCAGAAGATTTGGAAGAATTAATAAATGACTATAACTTAATCGCTTTAAGGTATTTAAACTCAAACAAAAACTATGAAATAGATAAGGATATAATCGAGAGATATGATATAAGAAACTATCAAAAAAAGATAATAAATAGCATCTCTAAACAAAACACTATTTCAAGAGATATGAACATCTAACAGACAATATCCCCCTACCCTTTTCTTTTCTTGAATCGAAAGAAATATATTATATAATCTATACAATAAAGGAGTTTATATGAAAAAATATCTTATCATTCCTATTATATTTGTAATGGTATTTACAAATTGTTCAGATAGTTCTGAGAAATTGTTTGATAAAGCAAAAAAATATTATGACAATAACAATTATAAAAAGGCGTTTAAATTATACAAAAAATCAGCTAATCAAGGAAATGCAATAGCTCAATACAATTTAGGACTTATGTATCATAAAGGTAAAGGAGTATCACAAAACTACAAAAAAGCATTCAAATGGTACAAAAAATCCGTCAACCAGGGAAATGCAGACGCTCAACTCAATTTAGGATTTATTTATGGTAAAGGTAAAGGAGTATTAAAAGACTACAAAAAAGCAGTCAAATTATACAAGAAATCAGCTAATCAAGGAAATGCAATAGCTCAATACAATTTAGGATCTATGTATGATAACGGTCTAGGAGTATCCCAAAACTACAAAAAAGCATTCAAATGGTACAAAAAATCCGCCAATCAGGGAGATGCAACAGCTCAATACAATTTAGGACTTATGTATCATAAAGGTAAAGGAGTATTAAAAAGCCCCAAAAAAGCAGTCAAATGGTTAAAAAAATCCGCCAATCAGGGAAAAGCAATAGCTCAACTCAATTTAGGAGAGATGTATCATTACGGGCTAGGAGTATCACAAAATAAATCAAAAGCAAAATACTGGATTAATAAAGCTTATAAAAACCCACAAGCATCTTCAAAAATCAAAAAAAGAGCTAAAAATCTTTGGGAAAAATATGAATTATGGAACCACTGACAAAATAAAGAGATAGTATGGGAAATAATAGTTAATCTTTCTTTACTGAAGTCTTTTGCTTTGCTATTATCGACAATAAGAGAATATTTATTGAATAATAAATTAATACTAAACTAAATAGAAATTATAATTGTATTTTTAATAAATTCAATAAAAGTGTAAATTGATATTGAAATTCTTATGATAAAAAAATTTTATAGAAAAGGAGCAGATAGAAATGAAACTATTAAATAAGCTAAAAAAACTTTTGAAAAAAGATGAAAGACTAGTGTCTGATGATGACTTATTAAAAAATAAAATTGTTGAATTGGCATTAAAGTTAGATGAAAATTTAATTAAATTATTAAAATCCGATAAGAAAATTA
>CAZMFS010000346.1:0-2170 GCA_964565585.1 uncultured bacterium | reverse complement strand
ATATGATATTTAATTTCTTGAATAAATAGTAGTAAATGTTATTCTGAATACTGCTTGAGAAAGTAATATACATAATATATAAAAAATTAGGAGGTAACAATGAATGTAATATTGTTAGGAATAGGTCTTCAGGGACGAGCAGTTTTATACGATTTAGTTAATAACAGTGATTTTAATAATATTATAGCAATAGATAATGATCCGAAAAAAATTAACTGGGCTCACAGGAATTTTGAAGATAGCAGATTAAAAGTTATAAGATTTGATATTAGCCAAAAAGGGTCCCTAGATAATTTTATTAGGAATTATGCTAAAGGTGTTATTATAGATATGTTGCCGGTAGATCTTATGGAAATGATATCCGAAATTGCAATAAATAACGGCTGGCATTATGTAAATACAAATTATCCTTATGAAAATATTTTTAAACTTGATTCTGAGGCTAGAGATAAAGATTTGACAATACTTCCCGAGTTTGGTCTTGATCCAGGCATAGATCTTGTTTTAGCAGGGGAAGGCATCAACAAGTTAGATTCAATTACTACTTATAACAGCTATGGAGCCGGAATTCCGGAAAAGAAGGCATGTACAAATCCATTAAACTATAAAATATCATGGACCATTGATGGGTTAATAAATTCATATTCAAGAGATGCAAAGTTAATTTCAAATGGAGAAACTGTTGAGATTGCCAATAAAAATATTTTTAATAATGAGTGGATTCATAAAGTAGATATTCAAAATCATGATAGTTTGGAGGCTTTTCCAAATGGTGATGTGACAAAGTATATTCGAATTGGCGAGCTGGAAAATATCAAGCAAGCCGGAAGATATACTATGAGATGGCCAGGACATTCAATGTTTTGGGATAAAATTGCCAAACTGGGACTTTTAGAAGATAGAGATATCAAAGTAAAGGGAAAAGATGTTGCTCAGAAAAAATTATTAGCAAAGCTACTTGATAACGATAAATTGCATTATAAGGAAGATGAAAAAGATCTTACAATAATTAAAGTAATACTTGAAGGAAAAATTGGAAATAAAAAGGTTAGAAACATATATTCTATGATTGATGAGAGAGATTTTGAGAATAATTTTTACTCTATGCAAAGGACTGTAGGTTTTATAGCCAGTATTGGTGCTCAAATGATACATGAAAATAAGATTAAAAATAGGGGTATAATTTCTCCATTAATCGATGTACCTTATGAAGAATTCAAAGAAGAATTAAATAAAAGAGACATTGAAATAAGAAATAATATAGTTGAAATTGAATAAACAATAAAAATATTTAAAAATTATTAGTTCTTTTTATGTGTTTTTTGAGTAAAAGATTGTTTTTCCCGTTTTAAAAAAGTAGTTGGATCTGTTTAAAAGCAATATTTTAAAAAAATACTTGAAATCTTAAAAGATTAGTGTATCTTTTCCGTATGGAAAGCGAGTTTATAATAACAATTGATGGTCCTGCTGGTTCAGGCAAAAGTACAATTGCCAAAAGATTAGCAGAAAAAATAGGATTTATTTATTTAGATACCGGTGCAATGTATAGAAGTGTAGCATATTTGTCCTTGAAAAATGATATAGACCCGGTTGAGGTAGCAGAAACACTCGATTTTGAAATAATATCCGATAAAGGCAAAAACCAATTCATAGCAAATGGTAAAGATGTAACAAATTATATTAGAACCCATAAAATTGATGAAAAAGTTTCAAAAATATCTTCGATTAGAGATGTAAGAAAACATCTTGTAAAAATACAAAGGAAATTTGCAGAAAGCAGACGTGTTGTAATAGAAGGTAGAGATACTGGTACAGTAGTTTTTCCTAATGCAGATGTAAAAATTTATCTCGATGCTTCCATTGAAGTTAGAGCAAAAAGAAGATATAAACAGAAAAATGAAAAAAAAATAAATCAGGACTCAATAAGTCTTGAAAATATAAAAAATAAAATAAAAAAAAGAGACAAATCCGACAAAAATAGAGAGTGGGGGGCGTTAAAAAAGCCTAAAGATGCTTATGTAATTGACACCACTACTCTATCAAAAAAGGAGGTATTAAAGGAGATTTTATCCTATTTAGAAGAATATGAATATTAAATTTTTACTTCAAACTATCAGTCATATCATTGTAAGAATTATTGTAATTCCGTTATTCCTAATAAGATATGAAT
>CAZMFS010000345.1:0-2178 GCA_964565585.1 uncultured bacterium | reverse complement strand
ATTACCTCCTACTTATGTCTTTCTACTATCTCAGCAACTCTCCATCTTTTTCTTCTAGAAAGCGGCCTTGTTTCTTCTATTAGAACTCTATCACCAATTTCACATTCATTATTTTCATCGTGTGCCATATATTTTTTATGTTTTTTTAATATCTTTCCGGTCAAACTATCTTTCATCTTTCTTTCTATTTCCACCGTAATACTTTTATCCATCTTATCGCTGATTACGACACCAACTCTAGTTTTTTTATTCTTTTTCACTGTTTACCTCCTCAAGCTCTCTTTCTCTCATAACTGTTAATACTCTAGCAATATTCTTTTTTGTTTTTTTAATAACAGATGTATCTTCAAGATGGCTGGTAACTTTTCTAAAATTCAAATTAAATAACTCTTCTTTTAATTCATAAAGTTTCTGTTCTAACTCTTTATCGGTAAATTCTCTTAATTCTTTTGCTGTTAATTTCATCGCTATCACCTCAGCCTTTTTGTCTTTCAACAAATCTTGTTTTCATAGGTAACTTATAAGCAGCCAAATCAAATGCTTCTTTTGCTGTCTGTTTATCTACACCTTTAATTTCAAATAATACTCTTCCTGGTTTGATTACTGCAACATAATATTCCGGTTCACCTTTTCCTTTACCCATACGTGTTTCTGCTGGTTTTTTAGTAATTGGTTTATCAGGAAAAATTCTCAGCCAGATCTTTCCGTTACCTTTTAATTTTCTATTTATAGCAACTCTTGCTGCTTCCATTTGGCTTCCATTAATCCAGCCTCTTCCAACAGCTTTTAATCCATATTCTCCAAATGAAACAGAAGAGCCTCTGTGAGCTTTTCCTTTCATTCTTCCTTTTTGTCTTTTTCTATATTTTGTTCTTTCAGGCATTAACATATCGATCTTGCCTCCTTAATTTATTGTTCAATTGGGTCTGCTTCTCCGTGACAAATCCATACTTTAACTCCGATTATACCATAAACTGTTTCTGCTTGTGAAAAAGCATAATCTATATCATATTTTAAAGTATGTAGAGGAACTTTGCCCTGAGAATACCATTCAGTTCTTGACATCTCAGCTCCTCCTAATCTGCCTGCAACCATAATCTTCATACCTTCAGCACCATAACGCATTGTATTTCTTAATGCTCTTTTCATAACTCTTCTAAAATATACTCTGTTTTCTATTGAACCTGCAATATAATCAGCTACAAGTCGGGCATTTAATTCTGGAATCTTAACTTCCTTAACATCAATATAAACTTTTTTTCCAAGTTTATTGTATAAATATTCCCTAAGTGATTTTATATGAGCACCTTTTTTTCCAATAGCTACACCAGGTCTAGCTACATAAATTGTAAAATGTACTTTTTCTTTACTAGGTCTTGTGATTATAATTTTTGCTACTCTAGCGTCCTGGTCGTTGTCGCCAACGTGGCTGAGTTTTTCCCTGATGTCTTCTCTGATCTTTAAATCTTCTATTAGATAATCGGAATATTTATCATCTGCATACCATTTTGATTTCCAATCTTTAGTATATCCTAATCTAAAACCGTTTGGATGTACTTTTTGACCCATAATCCCTCCTACTCCTTAACTTTTTCTTCATTTTTTTCTGCAACTCTTACATTAATATGACTTGTTCTCTTTTTTATAACATCCGCTCTACCACGTGCTCTTGGTTTCATTCTCTTCATTGTAGGACCCTGATTAACGCTTACATGTTCAACATAAAGATCAATAGCATCAAGAGCACCATCAGTTTTATCTATAGCATTAGCTATTGCTGAATTTAATGTTTTTAAAATATATTTTGCAGGTTTTTTCGGAGTAAATTTTAATATACCTCTAGCTTCATCACAGGATTTGCCCCTTATAAGGTCGGCAACTAAGCCACCCTTTCTAGGAGAAATCCTTATATATTTACTTACAGCTTTATATTTTTCCATATTTTCCTCCTACTAACCTAGTTTAGCTTCTTTTACGTTTGTACCTACACCTGAGTGTTCTCTAAAAATTCTGGTTGGAGCAAATTCACCTAATTTATGACCAACCATATTTTCGGTAATATAAACAGGAATAAATTTCCTTCCATTGTATACATTAATAGTAAGTCCCACAAATTCAGGTGTAATCATAGATCTTCTAGACCAAGTTTTTATAAATGCAGCTTCATCACTTTTTTTT
>CAZMFS010000344.1:0-2197 GCA_964565585.1 uncultured bacterium | reverse complement strand
TTTTTATTATTTAATTTTGTCTAAAAAGTAGTTGTTGAGTTTTATACAATATTAGTATTTACTGACCTTGAAAACCATTGTGCTGAACTTGTTTCAGTATTGTTTCGGGGTCCTGTTTTATAATTTATCTTATAGCAGTATATTACATGAGATTCACTCTTTATTTCTAATCAGATCGACTGAAAATAAATTCAAAATGACTATATTTCAAATTATTTAGATAAAATTTATTTAAAATATTTTTGAACAACCTCAATTATTAATTAAAAAAATCAGCTCAGCCGATTTTTCAATTCCTCTCTCATTATAATATTTCCCGGTTTTTCGAGATGATCCACGGCAAGAATGCCGTTTAAATGATCTATTTCATGCTGAATTAATTCGGACATCGAATCCTCAAAATTTTTAGTTTTTTCTTCTTTTTTCTCATTTAAATACTGCACCCTAATTTTTTTAAATCTCTTAATTTTAACATAGAATTCCGCCTTAAAACTGAAGCATGTATCCCATACTTCGATTTTTTCCTTGCTGCACTGAAGAATATGTGGATTAATCATTTTAATTTCTCTTTTATCATCATTGATATATATCATTCTTTTAAGATATGATATCTGTGGAGCTGCAATAGCCCTGCCAATTCCCTTTCTATTCTGAAAATCTTCAAGTGTATCCTTAAGATCTCTAAATATATTATCTACATTATCTCTATTAAAATCCACCTGAAGAGATAATTTCCTTAAATCCAGATTACCAAGTAGAAGAATATCTTTAACTGCCATTAAAAATCACCTTTTCATAATTTATACTCTCATTATTAATTAATATTTTCAATTTTACCAATATATATATTTCTATCATCCAAATTGTAATCATCTTCTTTTGTTTTTCTTGTGCTTAATTGATAATAGAAATAGCTATTTTTTTCATTATAAAACATGTTCTCATACTTTTTATTAATATCGTTTTCCAGTAATATGTTGTATAAAAAATTACCTTTTAAATCAAAACAGTTAATAAAGGTTTCAGATCCGTTTTGTTTTGATATTCCGACCAGGTATTTATCCTGATAGATCCAGCTTCCTATATAACCGATTCCCTGAATAGAAACCTGCCTTCTATTTTTACCTTCCTTTGTCTCCGATTTATAACCATCTTCATTTAAACCCTTTATATCCGTTTCTTTAATTAGTTTGAACCTGTTATTTTCCCATTTATAAAATTTTAATTTTTTTGATAAAAAACCTGTTAGAACCATCTTATTTTTGCTGATGATAGGATAGTATAGATTTGAAACAAGATAATTTTTAATACCTTCAGCACTCATATTGTTAAAATCCTTTTTATCTTTCTGTATATACTTATTAACTATTTTACCATCAGAATTAATTTTTAATAGCACATGGTCCGATATCATTGTACTCAGATATATATTCTCTTCATTATCTACAAAACCCATAGGAGAAACCTGGGAAACTTTTAAATAATATTCATCCACAAATTTCAATTCGCTTTTGGCATCAAATTTCATTATCTTATTTGTCATACCATCTATTACATAAAGATATCTAGAATATCCAATTAGATTAACTCCCCTGATTGAGGTATATTCACCCGGTCCTCTTCCAATTTTTTTATAGCTATCGACGATATTCCCCTTGAAATCCAGTAAATATATAGTTTGATCTTTTTGATTAAAAGCAGCCATTTTATCATCTGTAAAGACAAGAGACATAATACTCATAGGTTTTTTCAAATTAATTTTCTCCATCTGTTTGAAATTACCTTTTTCATTTATTTGAGATTTATTACACCCTGTTATAATTATTAAAATTGATATAATTATTAATACAAATTTCTTAAACATAAAATATCCTTTCTACCCGTATTATATAAATTTTATAATATTAATTATAAAAGTCAAAGAATATTTAGATTGAAATTCACTAACATTGTGACTTTAGTCTAAGCTTAAGTCAAAACTTATTAGTAAATAATTATAAAATCCAACACTTCTTATAAAAAGATTTAAAGGTTATCCCAAAGCAGGATAAAATTGCTACTGCAATTTTTCAATTCACATCGGAACAACGCACAGTGAACAAAGATATATCAATTGAAAATTGAAAGATGAAAATTGAAAGATCAGACTGTAAAGAAATAGCTTGAAAACGAAACTAAATATACTACAATATAGCTA
>CAZMFS010000343.1:0-2233 GCA_964565585.1 uncultured bacterium | reverse complement strand
CTTCAAAAAATAAAAGAAGAGATGAGTAAATCCGAACTCAAACAAATAATTGCCGAAAAGAAAGAGCTAAAGAAATATCAATCTAAACCGGATGATCCCGAAGATCTTAAAAAGCTTCCACTATTAAAACTTGAAGATATCGATAAAAGCGTAGAAAAATATTCTGTGAACGAGGAAAAGATTAAAGATATTAAAACATATTCTTATCTAACCGGAACAAATAAGATTGCTTACATAAAGCTCATGTTTGATACAAGAACAATAAAAAAAGAGAATATTCAGTATATTCCTGTTCTAACTTATTTAATGAAAAAAATAGATACGCAGAATTACAGCTTTAAAGAACTGGATACAGCTATAAAAATGTACAGCGGCGGAATTAACATTAGCACAAATGCATTTTTCAAAAATAAAAATTTAAATAATTATAAGCCGGTAGTTGAAGTATCAGGAAAGTCACTTACGGATGATACCGGGAAGATGATCGATATTATGGAAGAAATCTTCAATAAAACAAAATTTGAAGACAAAAAGAGAATCGGAATGCTGATAAGCAAGCTGAGAACGGGTAAAGAAAATCAAATGAGCCGTAGAGGATTTGGTGTTGCTTTTGATAGACTTCAGTCCTACCTATCCGAATACGGTATGTATAAAGAACTGCAGCAGGGTTTTACATATCTAAAGTTTTTAAGGGATATAGATAAAACCTATAAGGAAAATCCCGATAAAATTATAAACAGGCTGAAAGAAGTTTATACTAATTTATTCAATAAAAGTAATTTAGAAATAACTGTAGTAACAGAAGAAAATCAGTATGATAAAGTAAAAAAACAGATTAGTTCTGTAATTGATAAAGTTAATGATAAAAAAGTGAAGAAATATGATTATAATTTTAAGAGAAAAAAGGTAAATGAAGCAATTGCTTCAGCAAGTTCTAGAGTGCAGTATGTTCTTACCGGTATAAATTACAGAGATAACGGTATGGAATATACAGGTAAACTTGGCGTATTATCACAAGTAATTAGTAACGATTATTTGCATAATAAAATCAGAGAAATAGGCGGAGCATACGGCGGTTTCGGTGGATTCTCAAGAAATGGACTTTTCTATGCAGGGTCCTACAGAGATCCAAGCATTGCTAGTACATTAAAGGTATTTAAAGGAATTCCAGAATTTGTTAAAAACTTTAAAGCCTCTGATAGGGAGATGAGAAGATATATCATCGGTGAAATATCTGATTTTTCAAGTCCGAGATCTCCAAAGTCCGAGGGAAATTTTGCAATAAAATTAAAAATTGAAAATATAACCCACGATGAACGAAAAAAGATAAAAAATGAGATGCTTAATACAACAGTGGAAGATATTAGAGGATACTACAAAGAACTTCAAAAACTTATCGATAATTCTATAATAACTGTATTCGGTAATACATCAAAAGTAGAGAAAAATAAAAATAAATTCGATAAAATTATTTATTTTAATGAATAACATCTATACCAAACACCCCAATATCTGCCCCGGAGGATGCTTCCTTCGGGGTTTTTTTAGTTTTAAAATCATATTAATGATTTAAAACGGAACCAGAACTAGAAAAAAATTAGTAAAACTAATTTTTTAGTATTAGAATCAGTATGAGTATGAGAAAAACAATTAAACGTAATACCTTCGAAGAAAGAAAAAATTGACTCCCCAATTTTTAAACTAAGATTCAGACTAAGATTGAGCTTATAAGTTAGGTCTTGTTCTGTTTCTAAAATCTCGCAAGAGATTTCCAAGAAGTCATTGCGAGCGAACGAAGTGAGCGAAGCAATCTCAATTACTACTTTGGTATAACTTTAAAGTCTTTTCTTCAAAGGGATTACATTTAATAACTTTCAATTTTCAATTTTAAAATCACTATGTGATTTTAAAGTTTTTTCTGGTTCTAGTTCTATTTCTGGTTCTAAAAATCCGGTAGGATTTTTTATTTAAGACGCTGATTTACGCAGATAAAAATGAATTTAAAAATTTCATTTTCAACGCTGTTTATAAGTATAATCATCGATGTAACTCATAAGAGAAAGTTTTAATTAGACAGGATTTTTCCAAAAAAATCCATGTAGTAAAAATAAATGTTTAGCAAGCAGAGCCGGATTAACAAGATTAACAGGATTATTTGTCTAATCATAGATGCTACTCATAAAGGTTTCTAAAATAGAAAATTACTTTAAAAAATTCATTATATGAATTTATT
>CAZMFS010000342.1:0-2255 GCA_964565585.1 uncultured bacterium | reverse complement strand
AAACTCTAGAATCTTGTTAGTCATCTCTATGTTTATATCATATTTATTAATGACAAGATAATTATCAAGATCAAAGTGGTTAGAAACCTGCTGGATCCTTTTTAAATCGTGTAATCCCGATTGGGTGGGTTCGGTAACTAAAACTGCATAATGAGCTCCAGATAAAGATGAATTAACAGGGCATCCAATACCGGGAGGACCATCAATTAGTAAAAAATTCTTTTTTTTGTTTTCTGCAATTAATTTTGCCTGATGTTTTACCATAGTTACTAGATTTCCCGAGTTTTCGGCTCCTGGATAGAGTTTGGCATGAACCATATCTCCCCATTTTGTTTCGGATATATACCATTCTCCAACTATCTGGGGGATCATATTTATTGCATTTTCGGGGCATGCAATTTCACAGAGATTGCAGCCATCGCACATATATTCATTAATTTTATATTTATCATTGATGATGTTAATGGCATCAAATCTACATAACTCTTTACACTTTCCACATTTAATGCAGTAGTCCTGATTTATTTTAGCTACGGATTTGCCCTTGAATTTTTCTTTTTTTCTTATTTTGGGTTTCATAAGTATAAACATATCTGCTGCATCTACATCTGTATCTACAATAACTTTACTATCAAATAGTTTTGCTAAAGTTGCAGTTAAGGTAGTTTTCCCGGCTCCTCCTTTTCCTGAAAGTACAACAATCTGTTTTAAAGACATTATAACTCCTCATTTTCTTTTTTTAAATTTTTTATTATTTTTTCAACTGAAGATTCAATATTTTTTGAAGAGTGTAAGAGTGATTCACCTTTAGAATAACTTCTTGCAAAATCCTCATCATAAGGAATACTGCCCAGAATATTTATATCGTGATTTTTTAAAAATTTTTCAATCAAGTCGTTGTCCTCATTATCTTTATTAACTACTAATCCATGAGGTTTATCCATTTCTTCTACAATTTCCAGTGTCAATTCAAGATCATTTATACCGAAGGGGGTGGGTTCTGTTACAAGAACTACATAGTCAACTTTTTCTATTGTCGCTACTGTGGGACATGTTGTTCCCGGAGGTGAATCTAAAATATATTTTTCTCCGCCTGTTAATTTTTTATTAATTTTATTTATTATAGGAACTCCGGAGGGTTCTCCAATATCCAAAACTCCTTCTATAAAATCGATGCTTTTACTGTTTTTGAATCCCATGCCATAGTTTATTACCCCTATTTTTTTATCTTCCTCGATAATAGCGTCTTCAATCGGGCATACATATGAACAAACTCCGCAGCTCATACAGAGATCTTCAAAGAAAAGTGACTTCTCAGCATTTTTAATTATTGATATAGCATTGTAGGGGCAGTTATCAGCGCATTTTCCGCAGAAAGTACATTTGTTTTCATTAATATTTGGAATTTTTTTATTAAAATCTTCTTTTTTTACGATATCTGGCTTTATAAAGATACTTCCATTAGGTTCTTCTACATCCATATCTACATATGTATACTCATCAAGATATTCATACAAAAGAACTGAAACTGTGGTTTTTCCGGTTCCACCTTTTCCGGATGCTACTGCTATTTTCATTTTACTCCTTTCCGGATTATGTTTTTTAGCTTTTATTAAAATTGTTGTTTCTTTTAAATTTTCTATTTCTTCCTTTTTTTATTTTATTTTTCCCTTTATTTCTCCTTTTGTTTTCTCTAATTGGTCTGTTTTTCCTGCCCCTTAGTTCAGGATTTTCCGAGTTTGGTCTTATTGCTTTTGTTGGACATATATCCAGACATTTCCCGCATTTATTACATATATTATTATCAATGTAAGGGAGGTTCTCAGAAATTTTTATTGCATCAACAGGACATTCTTTTAAACATATTTTACAGTTATTACATCTTTCTTTATTAATCCAGGGCATGTAATCACTCGACTTTTTCCAGATTGTTACTTTTATAATTTGATACAATTTCTCTTATCGTATTTCCCTTGGTGATATACATTTTTATACCTGCCTGTTTAAGAACTTCTGCTGCTTTTGGGCCAAATTTGTTTGCTATAGCAATATCTGCATTCTCAATTACGTAATTGGAAGTTTTTATGCCAACCCCATGAGCACCCTGTTTAAAAGGATTTTCTTTAGCTTCGATAATCTCTTCATTTTCACTATCGATTATTTGAAAATATTCACCTCTACCAAATCTTTCATCTGGTTTCGAATTTAAATTTTTTCTTTTTGCGGTAATAAATAGTTTCATTATTATTCCTCCT
>CAZMFS010000341.1:0-2258 GCA_964565585.1 uncultured bacterium | reverse complement strand
AAATTATTGACAATTCCAAATAATGTGTTAATTCTTATATAGATATAGAAATGAAAAAAGAGTTTGTATGGCAAGTTCATTTTTTGAAGAAAAAACCTGTAAGGGGAATATTAGTACTATTAGTAATAATATCTATATTGATATTTTTGATTTTTATTGAAAAAAGCATTCTTTTTACAGCACTTGCTTTGTTACTTGTTGTATATCCATCCTTAAAATTTTATCTTCCATTGAAATATAAAATTGATGAGAATGGTGTACAAATATCAAATGTAATAAATAATAAAAAATATGATTGGGAATATTTCAAAAAAGTGGAAAAATCCGATAATAATATAATTTTAAATCCGTATAAAGAGAAGAGATTTTTCAAAAGAAAGAAAAAAGTAGTATTGTTCAATGTTCCGGAACCGGACAAAATAACAAAATTTATCAGGGGTATGGTGGAATAATGTATTTGTATGAAGATATATCGCAGGAAGAAAGAGAAAGACTTTTGGATCAGTTAGCAGAAAAAATAGTTAAATATAATTTAGCTGTTCCGGGTATAATATTTTTTGATAGTACCAAGTATTTAAATAGAATAGGCTCACAGCTATTAGTATTTTCTTCACCGATAGTGGATACTATACTTCCGTCTTTGGAAATAGAGAAATATGCGGCTATTTTGGAAAAAAGAAGTAGTGTTGAATATTTACTTGATAAAATTGAAGAACTTGAGAACGAAAAGAGAAAAGAGAAAGAAGAAAATAAGAAAGATAAAAGGAGTTTGTTTAAGAAAATAAAAGGATTTTTATTTGGTGAAAACGGAAAGGAGAAATAAATGGCTGAAGAAAAGGATTTAAAAACGATTATTGCTACTGATTGCGGTAGTACCACAACAAAAGCTATTCTTGTTGAAAGACAGGGCGATGAATATCGTTTAATCAAAAGAGGCGAAGCTCCAACAACTGTAGAAGCACCTTTTGAAGATGTTACTAAAGGTGTACTGAACGCGATAGATGAAGTAGAAGATCTTACAGGCAGAAAATTCATTAATGAAAATGGCAAGTTGATTAAAGAAAGAAAAAATGACGAAGAAGGAATGGATATTTATGTATCAACCTCTTCTGCAGGTGGAGGCTTGCAGATGATGGTTGCAGGTGTTGTTAAATCGATGACAGCTGAATCAGCGCAGAGAGCTGCACTTGGTGCAGGTGCAATTGTTATGGATACAATTGCGACTAATGATGGCAGAATGCCATATGAGAGAATAGAAATAATCAGAAATTTAAGACCTGATATGATTCTTCTGGCAGGCGGTGTAGATGGTGGAACAACAAAGCATATCGCCGAACTTGCAGAAATTATAGCAGGTGCAAATCCAAGACCTAGATTGGGTATTGGATATAAACTTCCTCTTATTTATGCGGGGAATACAGATGCAAGAGATCTTGTAAAAGATACAATAGAGGAGAAAATGGAACTAGAGATAGTTGATAATATTAGACCTACTCTTGAACAGGAAAATCTTGGTCCTGCAAGTGAAAAAATTCATGAATTATTCATGGAACATGTTATGCAGCAGGCACCAGGATATCCTAAATTGATGGATTGGGCAGATGCGCCAATAATGCCGACTCCGGGAGCTGTTGGTACAATGATGCAAACAGTTTCTGAAGAAAAAGATATGACAATAGTTGGCGTTGATATTGGCGGAGCTACTACCGATATTTTTTCTGTATTTGAAATGGAAGATGAAGAAGGTGAGATTACCAAAAAGTTTAACAGAACGGTTTCGGCAAATCTCGGAATGAGTTACAGTGTTTCAAATGTATTTACTGAAGCAGGTATGGAAAATGTTATGAGATGGGTACCTATTGATATGCAGGAAAAAGAACTAAGAAATATTGTTAAAAATAAAATGATAAGACCTACAACAATTCCAAAGGCTCTAAAAAGTCTTGTTTTTGAACAGGGTCTTGCTAGAGAAGCATTAAGATTAGCTTTTGAACATCATAAAACTCTGGCTGTAGGACTAAAAGGTGTTCAGCAGCAGAGAACTATATCAGATGTTTTTGATCAAAAAGAGTCAGGACAAACACTGGTTGATATGATGGATCTGGATATGATTATTGGTAGCGGTGGTGTGTTATCACATGCTCCAAGAAGAAACCAGGCAGCTTATATGCTACTTGATGCTTTCCTACCTGAAGGTATCACACAGCTTACAGTTGATAGTATTTTTATGATGCCTCAATTAGGTGTTTTATCACAGG
>CAZMFS010000340.1:0-2290 GCA_964565585.1 uncultured bacterium | reverse complement strand
ACAAATACTGCAGTTTAATTTTGGAAGTTTTTTGAACACTTCTTCAATTTCTTTCATTTTTTTAACAGCATTGCTCATATTTTTATCTATAGGTTCAACGGGTCTCGGTTTCAACGGTTTTGATAATGAACAGTAATCACCCTCACAAATTGGAGGTATCTCATCCACTGTTTCAGGGAAATTGGAGGCAATATGCCTAATACGATGTTCACAAACAAATGGATTCTCATTAGTAAACACACCGCCAACGCACCCGTTCTGACATGAATACATATCCACAAGATCTATATCTTTAAAATCCCCCTCTTCAATTTCCTCCAGAAATTCAATAACATTATCAATACCGTCAATCCTTAAGCTTGTGAAATCCTTAAACTGATTATCAACATCCCCCATGGTACTCCATTTTAGGGAACTTTCTGTAACATTTTCCAGCTCAATATCCCTATCCAAATGAATATCTTTTTTTTCCATAATATATCTTAAATTATTATATACTTCCTCCATGCTGAAAACACCATCAAATATTCTTTTGACTTCCCCCTCGGGCTGATAAACGGCTTCCGCCTTTGCTGGACAGGGTGAAAGATAGAAAAGACCTATATTCTTTTCTTTAACATTGTGATTTTTTATATACTCTTTTTTTAGGTATTCCCCTGCTACATCCATCATATTTTTAAAGGGTAGCATGTTATCAATTAAGGAGGGATACTTCACCTGTATCAATCTTACTACTGCAGGACAGTTAGTAGTAATATATGTTTTATCCCGGTTGTGTTTCAGGAAACTTCTTATAACATCAGATATAATTAATGCTCCAATATCAACCCCTACAATTTCATCAAAACCAAGATAGGACATTAAATTTAATATCTTTTTAAAATTCTTATATTTTTCAAACTGTCCTATTAATACCGACGAATATACCAGTAATTTATGTGTATAGTTATTGATTATATCTAAATCATCGATCTTGGAATAAATTGCCTTTTGTGGGCATACTCTAATACATTCACCACAATCAATGCATCTATCCTGAAGTATCATTGCTTTCCCGTTTCTAATTCTTAATGCTTTCGTAGGACAAACCCTTAAACAGCGGGTACAACCAATACATCTTTTTTTATTTATCGTAACAGTATGAATATATTCATTGTCTTTTGACATAATATTTATCCCTTTATCCTATATTAAAAACCATTTTAACCCTAGTACCTTTATTTACTTCACTTTTAATTTCCAAATCATCGCTATTTCTCTTTATATTGGGAAGACCCATACCGGCACCAAAACCCATCTCTCTTACTTCATCACTTGCTGTTGAATAACCTTCCTTCATAGCCTGTTCAATATCCTCAATTCCAGGACCTTCATCCTCTACTTCCACAATTATTTTATCATCATTTATAAAAATCTCCATTGTGCCTTTATCAGCATGGGCAACTACATTTAATTCGGCTTCATATGATGCGACAAGAATCTTTTTTATTATTTTAGCCGATAGTCCAATTTTTTTAAAGTAGTTTTTCATTATTGATGTTGAATCTCCAGCATTTATAAAATCTCCACCGGTAATTTCAAAATCCAATATTTTCTCCATAATACTATACTCCTGTAAATCTCCTGTTTTAATCAACAAACTCTATTTCGCTCAATCCTTCTTTTATATCTTTTCTTATATATTCAAGTACAGATGGTGTAGATAAACTTATATCTCCTATTACTTCTCTAATAATCCGGGTATCAAACTCGTATTTTTTCTGGTCTTTTTTCGCTACCATATATAAATCGATATCTGGATGCCCAGTTACTATTGAAACTATACTTCCAACAAGATCACCAAATGGAGGTCTATCAATATTATAAAGCTCCATCTCAGCTTTAACTTTTGTATACATTTTTTCTTTGGAACTTATATCAAACTTCCCATTACACTGTTCACAAGTCTGCTTAAATAATGGTATACCAAAGCCCCACCCTTTTCCTTCCTTTGTACTGTATGCAGCTTCTAATGCTTTTTCAATTGTATGAACATCCATTCCCTTACCGTTATCAATTATTGTTATTTTTAGATAATCTTTTTCTGTATATTCTTCAATAAATAGATCTATATGATATGCACCTGCAGAAATTCCGTTCTCAATTATATCCATTATGTGCATGGAAAGTTCAGCCATCATAAATTATTTTTCTACCTCCGTCTTCATTAAAAGCCTTTTTCATTTCTTCAATAGTGGGTTCTTTCATATAAAAAACTGTATATCTCTTTCCAATATCTTCCAGATAGTGT
>CAZMFS010000339.1:0-2323 GCA_964565585.1 uncultured bacterium | reverse complement strand
ATGTTAAACTGTTCTGGTAAAAAAAGTTCACGAAACTTAAATGCGGAGCTTAAGAATGTATGGGTTCCAAAAAATCTCAGTTTAAATAATCCAATTGACAATATGGGGATATATAATAACCAGTTATTCTACTGGACAGATAAAGGAGAAAAAGCATATTTAAATTTTTATAATTTAAATGGAAAAAAAGCAAAACAGCTTGAATTTACAAGAGGAAGGGGACCGGGCCAGATTTTTGCAATAAATGTTACTTTTATTCAAAATGAAAAAATTAATATTTTTGATTTTGCAAGAAGATCTTTGTTAATATTTGATTTAAAAGGTAATTATATAGATGAATATAAGATTAATCTTGATGATTACGGTACTATAGCTAGAAATAAAGAACATATTTATTTCAGCGGGATGTTAAGGAATAAACTTGCTAAGCTTGATATTACTGAAGGAGATATATTAAAAACCATAAAATATGAAGATGCCGAAGGTATAAAATCTTTTAGAGATATAGTTGGAAAAAAAATGAAACTTGCTCCTATATACATAGATAGACAGGATAAGAAAGTTTATAGAGGTACATACAATTTACCATATAAAATTGAGAAATATGATTATGATTTAAATATAATTGATAAATTTGAAAGAGAAATAAAGGGTAATTTTAAGGACTTCAAACTTATTTCAGGCTCAGGGAATAATGGATCTATATTAATTAGCAGTATGGAGACCGATGATAAGTATTTATACGCATCATTTGGCGGAGGTCAGATTACTGAAAGAAAAGATAATAAAATTTCTTTATCCGGCATTTCAAATGAATATTTTATATCTGTTTTTGATAAGAAAAATGGTGATTTTTTATACGAAATAAATGTAGATGCAATCAGTCCTCTAAAAGGAATTACCAGGTTATTAAAAGTTACAAAGGAAAATATATATATAATGGTCGTTGATTTTGAAGATACATTAAAAAATGAGCTAGAATCTAGGGATTTAAACGATGAGAAAAGCGAAATGGAAAGTAGATACCTATCGGGAAACGTAACAAGAGCAGTAGTTACAGTAAAAAATCCATTATACTAACAGCATTATGAACTAGGCGGTTTTCTTAACAGCTTAGTTTTTACAATATTTAATTCTATGATTTTATTTTTAATAATATGATTATTTATTACAACATCAAAATAAAATAAAATATTCATATATGACTATATATGTTCATATGTAATTATATAAACAAATAAATGGTAATATTAGTATTTTATATTTTTTAAATCAATATTAATCAAAAATAATCAAAAATAATCACTTGACAGACCGTTTTATGTCCTTATTATTAAACATGTCTCAGAACCGGTAATAATAAAGAGGGGTGATTATGGAAGATCATATTAAAATAAAAGTGAATAATTTAACAAAGATATTTGGGAAAAGAAAAAACGTTAAAAAGGGCTTAAAATTAATGAAAAATGGACATACTAAAGATGAAATATTAGATAAAACAAAAGCTACTGTAGGTGTAAAACAGGTAGATCTCAGCATCGAAAAAGGGGAAATCTTTGTAGTAATGGGATTATCCGGTAGTGGAAAATCTACACTTTTAAGATGTTTTAATAGATTAATTGAGCCTACAGAGGGAGAAATATTGATAGATGGAGAAAATGTATTAAATGCTGATAAAGAAAAATTAAAAAAAATTAGAAGAAACAAGATGTCTATGGTATTTCAACATTTTGGATTATTACCACACCGGACTGTGGTTGAGAATGTTGCATTTGGTCTTGAAATACAGGGTGTTGAAGAAGAAAAAAGAAAAACAAAAGCTAAAGAAGTAATTAGTACTGTAGGATTGGATGGTTATGAATTTAAAATGACAGGGCAGTTAAGCGGCGGAATGCAGCAAAGGGTTGGTCTGGCAAGAGCTCTTGCCACTGATCCTGAAGTATTATTAATGGATGAGGCTTTCAGTGCACTTGACCCGTTAATAAAAAATAATATGCAGGATGAACTACTTGATTTACAAAATAAAGTTCATAAAACAATATTATTTATTACACATGATCTTGATGAAGCGCTTAAACTTGGGGATAGAATTGCAATAATGAAAGAAGGAGAGATTGTTCAGATAGGGACTCCCGAAGAAATATTAACCAGCCCGGAAAATGATTATGTTAAAGCGTTTGTCGAAAATGTATTTAGAGGGAAAATTGTCAGTGCTTCATCTATTATGTTTGAAAATCCTGAACATGCAAGAATAAATAAACATGGGCCAAACTATATAATGAGAAAAATGAGAGAAATCGGTGTCAATGCTTTACCTGTTACG
>CAZMFS010000338.1:0-2335 GCA_964565585.1 uncultured bacterium | reverse complement strand
TTGATCAGGGTAGGCTTAGAGGGTTGGCCAAACTTGATATAGATGTCATCTCGATAGGAGCTCTTACCCATTCGGTTGATGCATCGGATATTAGCATGAAAATCCGGAATTAAACCGAAACTCTTAGGTTTTAAATGCATCTTATATAATGAGTATGAAGAATGATGTAGTTCAGAAAATAATGGATAGAATCAATATAGTAGATTTTATAAATCGGTATGTGGAAGTAAAAAAAGTCGGTAAAAACTATATGGCAGTTTGTCCTTTCCACGATGATAAAGGTCCATCCCTATCAATAAGTGAGGATAAGGGTTTGTATCACTGTTTTGGATGTGGAGCCTCCGGAAATGTGATAAATTTTGTAATGGATTATGACAATATCGAATTCAGGGAAGCTCTTAAAAGATTGGCTAAAGAAGCAAATGTAGAATTAAAATACAATAAGAAGAAAAATAGTAAATTGGAAAGATTTTATGAAGTTAATGAACTTGCAGCAAAATATTATCATACAAATCTAACAAAATCTACAGAGGGAAAAAAAGCATTGAATTATTTTAAAAATAGAGGACTTGATTCAAATATTATAAATAAATTTAAACTCGGATATTCTTGTGATAGCTGGGACGGTCTTTATAAATTTCTAAAGAGAAATAAGGTTAAGGATTCCGTAATGGAAAAGCTATCCCTTGTAAGAGAAGGTAAATACGGCAAATACGATCTGTTGAGAAATAGAGTAATGTTTCCGATTTTTGATAGGAAGAACGATGTTATCGGCTTCGGAGGAAGAATATTATCCAACGATGATGACCAGCCAAAATATTTAAATATTGGAGAGACGCCTCTTTTTAAAAAATCGGAGGTTTTATACGGATTTAATGCCACAAAGCGGAACATTTTCAGGGATAAAGAGCTTATATTAGTAGAAGGTTACATGGACTTTCTTACAATGTATCAGTATGGTATAAAGAAGAGCGCAGCCATACTAGGAACTGCCTTTACAAAAAAGCACTGCGAAATTGTTGAAAATAGAATAAACGATATTTATCTTTTTTTTGATAACGATGAGGCAGGAAAGAAGGCTACCATAAGATCACTTGAAATAATATTTGATAGTTCAATAAGTCCTTATGTAATTATTAATAACTCAAATAAAGATCCGGATGAACTTTTACGAGATAAGGGTAGGGATATTTTTGATGAATTAAAAGAAAATGCTGTTGAAGGCTTCAAGTATTATATGAAAGTGAAGACCCAGAATGTCAATATGAATAATCCAAATCAGAAAGTAAGACTTTATAAAGAACTAAAAAATAAGTTTTATGACATATCAGATAAAGATTTAAGGTATGCTTACCTAAAGAAGCTCTCCGACTATATGGGATTTGAATTTAAAAAAAGAAGAGGGTATAAAAGATTACAACCTAAAAAATTCTATCCCAGAAATGAAGTTTTACTGGTGATGTTCATTCTTGAAAATAAGAATTTTGCTGAAAAGATTTTCGATTTGAAGTCTAAACTAACCGCATATATAACTGAAGATACTATCCTAAATGAAGTAAGAGATTTATACAGGAAATATCGAGATGGAGAGGATATTTTTATAAAGGGAAATACAAGTATATTTTTAAACGATGAGAAACTGAAAAAACAGATTTCCGAATATACTATAGCAAATAAATTTCAGTTAAACGAGGAAAATTTAGAATTTTTAATTGGAGAAATAAAAAGGATTGCCAATATTAAACAAAACAAGGAGGTGTAACATTGAGCAAAAAGAAAAAGATGTCTAAAGAAGAAGTAATGGACATGATAATTAAAGAATCAGAGAAGAAAAATGGAATAACCTATGATGAATTAAACGATTTGATTCCGGACGAGGTTGTATCACCTCAATTCTTTGAAAAAGTTATCTCAAAGCTTCAGGATAAAGGATTGCTTAATGAAGAGGAAGAAGGTGAAGAAAAGGAACTAGATGAGGATATTTTAGGCAGGGTGGATTCTGCCATAGAAATAAGTCTCGGATTGGTCAAACTTTAGATATTATACATAATTTATTGAGGAGTGGTGCAATGTCTGAATATATTGCAGATGTTTACCGAAACAAACTTATTGAGAGTAGACATAGAGGAGATGTTGCTGTAGTTGGACCAGACAGTAAATTAATCTATTACAGCGGCAATCCAAAGAATCATACATACTTAAGGTCAGCCGCTAAACCTTTTCAGATTTTACCGGTTATCAATTCTGGGGCAGCTGATTTTTTTAATTTTACAAGCCGGGAAATAGCGGTGATGTGTTCCTCACATAATGGAGAAGCAGAACACATTAATACTGT
>CAZMFS010000337.1:0-2340 GCA_964565585.1 uncultured bacterium | reverse complement strand
TATTTCTTCCATTTTATTTTTAACTTTATTTTTATTTTTATCTTTTTCCTGGGGTAAAATCACACCACAAATAAAGATAATTAAAACAATTACTGCAACTATTTTTTGAAATCTTATCATGACCTGCTCCTTCTGTTTAATTAAATTTATGCATATCGATAATAATATACTATTTATATCATTAATTCCTGTAATTCTCAATAAATTTATTTTTAAATTCACTAAATTGATTATTTAATATCGATTTTCTCACTTTTTTCATTAAATCAATATAAAAATATAAATTATGATAAGTATTCAATCTCAAAGCCAGTATTTCGTTAGCTTTGTAAAGGTGTCTTATATAGGCTCTGGAAAAATTTCTGCAAGCATAACAGTTACATTTTTGATCAATAGGTTTGGGGTCATCTTTATATGTAGCATTCTTAATATTTATTCTTCCATCCCAGGTAAATACTGTACCATTTCTTCCGTTTCTTGTAGGCATAACACAATCAAACATATCAATTCCGCTTTCTACCCCATTAATTAAATCAAGGGGTGTTCCAACACCCATTAAATATCTTGGTTTATCCTCCGGTAAAAGCTTTGTAGTATGGGATAATACATCAAACATCATATCCTTAGGTTCCCCAACGCTCAATCCACCTATTGCATATCCGGGAAATCCGATATCCATAATCTGTTTTGCACTCTCTTCTCGTAAGTCTTTATACATACCACCCTGAACTATACCGAATAAAAGCTGCTTTCTGGTATTTTCATGGGCTTTTTTTGAACGTCTTTCCCATCTTGTAGTCCTTTTTAAAGATTCAAGAACATAACCTTTCTCTGCAGGATATGTAGTGCATTCATCAAAAGACATTATTATATCTGCACCCAAAGAGTTCTGAATCTCAATAGAAAGTTCAGGGGTTAAAAAATGTTTTGAACCATCAATATGGGATTGAAAGTGAACACCATCTTCTGTAATATCGTTTAAACCAGAATGAGAAAACACCTGAAATCCGCCGCTATCCGTTAACATTGGTCTATCCCATGAAGTAAATTCATGGAGGCCTCCAAATTCCTCAATCAATTTATGACCCGGCCTTAAATAAAGATGATAGGTATTACCAAGTATTATTTCTGCATCAATATCTTTTAATTCATGAGGACTCATTGTTTTAACAGTTCCCTGTGTGCCCACAGGCATGAATATAGGAGTATGTACTTTACCGTGTTTTAACTTTAGAGTACCGGCTCTTGCATTATTGCATGTATTTTCTAAAATAAAATTTTCACTCATTAGTTCCTCCTAAATTACTATGAATAGAGTAATTGATATTTGAAGTTTTTTCAATGATTGAATTGATAAATAGATACTATAATTATTATACTTTTAATTATCTTAACTATTTAAATAAAAATCACTTTTTTTATAGGAAAAATAGCTATAAACCGATGCCAATATAAAAAATAATGCAGAAAACATGAAAATACCGTTAGTATTCAAAAGCTTTTTAATAACTACTCCTAAAAGAGGTGCTATAACTCCCCTAATACCCATTAGTGTAACATGAATGCTTTGATACATCGAAGAATCCTCATCTCTGGCAAAGTAGACAGATCCCATATTCCATACAACCATATCTGCTGCTCTTGCAACCCCATAAATGAAAAATCCAGCAAAAACAATTATAACCTGAGTATCATAATTATTAAATAACTGAGATATAAGTAAAATCCCGGGATAGAAAGCTAGTAACCCAAAGGAAATAACAGTAAAATTACTGGGATGCCTTCGATCATGTAAACTTCCCATAAATGGTGATAACAAAAATATACCTACCTGGGCTAAAATTGCTTTTGCAAAGAAACTTGTTGTATAATTGAATTTCATTACATCCACTAAAAATATCGGAACAGCCATCATCATCATTAAAAATCCCATTCCGTATATCATAAAGCTAATTTCAAATCTGGCAAACTCCCTGTTTTGCTTAAGAATCTCCTTTGATCTCATTAAGGGTTTTAATATAATATTTTTAAAATTTATTCTCTCCCTTTTTTGCTCTTTTTCATTTTTTATAAAATATAGAAATAAACAGTCCAGAAACCCTAATACTCCTATAATTAATAATAAATATTGGAAAAAAGATTCATTAACATCGAGTATTCTACCTGAAAAATATACAAAAATAATAGAAACTAATGTAGTTATACTTACAGCAATTCCGAATATTTTCCCCCTGCTTAATTTTCCAATTTTTGATTGAAAAATACTATTTCTAGCAGGTATATAGGCGGAATGAAAACTAAAAACTACAAATGCAAGCAGAAGAAAATGGTTCATATCGG
>CAZMFS010000336.1:0-2349 GCA_964565585.1 uncultured bacterium | reverse complement strand
TTTAACAAAAACAATTTTAACAGGTGGATTATTAGTAATATTAATTGTTCTACTTTTTTTAAGGAACATAAGAGGGAGTGGAATAATTGCACTTATATTACCTTTCTCATTAATAATTGCTTTTATATTACTATATATTCTTGGGTTCTCAATTAATATGATATCCCTATCTGCTCTTGCTGTAGCTATAGGTATGGTGGTTGATAACGGAATTGTAGTACTTGAGAATATTTATAGTCATATAGAAAAAGGAGAAAAACCCGATGAAGCAGCAATGTGGGGAGCCTCGGAAGTTGGAGGAGCTATAACAGCTTCTACTATAACTACAGCTGTTATATTTTTACCAATATTTTTTATTAATGATATATCCGCAATGCTATTTAAACAGCTGGGATATTCTATGATAATTGTATTGGCTGGTTCTCTTTTGGCTTCATTATTGCTCATTCCTATGTTATCCTCCAATTTCCTTAAAAGAAAAAAAATAAAAAGTAAACTTTTTCAGAAATCTGAAGATATATTTAATAAAATTGAAGATATATATAAAAGCATTATAAATTGGAGTATATGGCATAGAAAAACAACGGTAACTATTGCAATTGCAGTATTTTTATTATCGGTAGTGATAGTTCTTACCACTGTAGGAAGTGAATTTATGCCTTCAAGTGATTCGGGACAAATAGAATTACAAATTTATACTCCTCAGGGTACAAGCTTGGAAAAAACAAAGAAGATTGGAATAGAAATTCAGGATAAAATTTTGAATAAATATAATAAAATAATTGATAGTTATTACTTATCTGCAGGAAGTTCGGAAAGTGGAGTAACAGCTGTATTTCAGGAATCAGGCAACAATATAGCTGATTTATCATATCAGCTTGTAAAAGTATCCAAAAGAGAAGAATCTACAGAACAGGTTGTGGAAGGTATAAGAAATCTTATAAAAGATACTAAAGGTGTTGAAAAAATTGATATATCAGCTCAAAGCAGGATGATGTTTGGAGGAAGAGGAGCTCCATTACAGGTAGAAGTTTATGGATATGATCTACAAAAAACTTTTGACCTTTCAAAAGAAGTTCAGAGAAAGATTTCAAAAATTGAAGGAATAAGAAATATATCTATATCTAGAGATATGGGTAAACCTGAAATAGAATTAAACTTTAATAGAGAAAGAATCTATCAAGCAGGACTAACTATTGAGGATGTTGGAAGCCAGGTACGTGCCCAGTTTAGTGGAATCACAGCCTCAAAATATAGAGCAGGGGATGAAGAGTATGATATCTTCATGAGATTGAAGGATCAATATAAGAAAAATATATCTGATATTGAAGGTATGTATGTACTGAATAACAAAAATGAAAAAATACCTCTAGAAAATCTAGCTGATGTTAATCTAGCAGAGGGACCTGTAGAAATAGAAAGAAAAGATCAGAATAGAGTTATTTATGTAAATGCTAATACGTATGGTAGATCTTTTGGAGAAATTGCATCCGATGTTCAGGATGTGTTAAATAAAATAGAAAAACCCCAGGGGACAGACCTTGTTTTAACAGGACAGGCAGAAGACCAAGCTCAATCATTTAGATTACTTGGATTAGCAATTTTAGCTGGAATAATACTTGTATATATGGTTATGGCCGGTCAATTTGAATCATTAAAAAATCCTTTTATTATAATGTTTTCAATACCTTTTGCATTTAGCGGTGTGTTTTTTATGCTAGCTATAACAGGGATAAATCTAAGCATAATAGTGTTTGTTGGTATGATTTTACTTGTAGGACTTGTTGTAAATAATGCTATTGTTTTAATTGATTATATTAATCTATTAAGAAAGCGTGATTATAAACTGGTTGATGCTATTCTAAGTGCATGTAAGCAACGTTTAAGACCTGTATTAATGACTGCTTTGACTACAATGTTTGGTATGTTACCGCTTGCATTAAGTACAGGTGAGGGTTCCGAAAGCTGGGTTCCTTTAGGTGCATCTGTAATTGGGGGATTATTTTTCTCAACAATGGTAACGCTTATTTTAATACCTACAATATATATGATAGTTGAAAGGAAGAAAGCTATTGAAAGAGGTGAATTTAAATGAAAAAGGTTAGTATAATATATTCTGCTACAATATTTCAGGAAATAAAAGATATGTTAGAAAATCTTGGAGTTAAAGCATATTCACTATTGCCTACAGTATACGGGAAAGGTTTGAATACACAGCCTAAATTTGATAGTCATGTTTGGCCTGGTAAAAATCAGATGATTATTGTAATATGCGATAAGGAAAGTAGCGAAATAATATTGAAAAAAGTCAATGAATTAAGGGATAATTTTCCAAAAGAATCGATTATT
>CAZMFS010000335.1:0-2375 GCA_964565585.1 uncultured bacterium | reverse complement strand
ATAAAATTACTGACGTAATTTTTCAATGCACATCGGAACAACGCACAGAGCACAAAGCTTGAATGTAATACCTCTGAAGAAAAAAGAAAATAAAAACAATCTAATAAGCAATGTACAACTTAAAAGTTTGATTGTTATCCCTTTGAAGATTTTAAAATTACTATCGCAATTTTTGTTGTTTATCGTTCGTGTTCGAAAAAACATTTATAAGTATTTAAATCTTATTCTTTTGGGATTATTATTTTTTATAATCGACAATTGACAATCGTCAATCGTCAATCGCCGTCAGGCTTGCTTCCTCGTAATGACATAATAAAATTACTGACGTAATTTTAGTTGTTTGTTGTTCGTAGTTCGCGGTATATTTCAGGATAGTTTGTACTTTTTAGAATTAATAAAATAACAGACACAGATTATAATCAGTTAAAATTTAAAGAATTTCCCAGAAGAAAAAATATATTTTAAAATTATTTATTAACTTAATACTTTTGATATGTGCTCCAAAACCAAAAATTCAGTTATCCTGATTTTTCTAATAAAAAATGCTCAATATAGTAACAGTAACTACCATAAATGTTAAAGATAGCGGGAGCCCTACCTTAAAAAAATCGGAAAATTTGTAGTCCCCGAGACCATAAACTATAAGATTTGTCTGATATCCTATTGGTGTTAAGAAACTTGCCGATGCCGCTATAGCAACCAATAACGCCATAGTATGAGCTTCAACTCCAGTAAGATTGCCAACTCTTAATGCAATCGGTAACATTATAATTGCTGCTGAATTGTTTGTTACCACTTCAGTAATAACCATGACAAATAAATATATTATTATCATTATCATAAATACCGGCAGTGCTTTCACCATACTATAAATTTGAGTGGCAAGAAAATGAGCGGTTCCCGAATTTTCTATAGCTTTACCGACTCCAAACGCCAGCGCTATCATCACCAAAATCTTCAAATCTATTGCCGATTTTAATTTATTAAAAGAAAAAGTTTTAGATAGAATAATTATTGAAACACCAATAAAACCCATGAATAGTAGCGATTTAATATTTAGAGCAGCTAATAAAACCATTGCAAAAAATACTAATCCAACAATAATCGAACTTTTTTTATCAGGTTTTATTTTTTCTTCTCTTCTTGTTGTATAGAAAAAGTCCTTTCCACGCTCCCACTGCTTGGTGAAATTATCATCTGCTATTAGAAATAAAGTATCACCCGGTTTAAATCTTATGTTTCCTATCTTTTTTACTATTCTTTCTCCCTGTCTGTTAACTGCAAGAATGACAGCATTGTACTGATGCCTGAAATTAATCTCTTTTGGCGTTTTATCAACCAAGGGAGAGTTCAGAGATACAACTGCTTCAAAAAACGAAGCTCTCCCTTCTGATAATAAGTTAAAATATTCGTGAGATTCCGGCCTAATTTCTAACCCCTTAATTTCAAGAAGATCATCTATTTTATCAATTTCTCCTGCAAAAGTCAGAATATCACCTGCCACGATAACATTTGATGGCTTTACCGGAGAAATGACCTCATTTTTTCTAATAATTCCAGTTAAATACACTCCTTCCAGATTTCTTAATTCAGCATCCTCAATTTTCTTTCCTATCAATTCGCTATTACTCTTTACATACATTTCCAGAAGATATTCTTTATATTCTTTTTCCATCTTCTCATAGGATGACTCTCTTTCCGGCAAAAGATATTTGCTAAAAAAATAAAGATACAATATACCTAAAAAAGCTAAAGGCAATCCAATCGGTGTTAACTCAAACATGCCTAGAGGTTTATAGCCAAATTGTTCCAGCAAACCACTTACCACTAAATTTGTAGAGGTCCCGATAAGAGTGCATACTCCACCAAAAATACCTGCAAAAGATATTGGTATTAGGTATTTACTTAAAACAACTTTGTTCTTTCGCCCCCATTCTGTAAAAAAGGATGCAATCGTAGCAACCACGGGAGTATTATTTACAAATGCAGAAAGAAGAGTTGTAGGTAGAAACAATCTTAATAAATGAGGCTCGTTTTCATCCTTTATCTTTAAAACACTGGAGGCTAAAAAATCCAGTGCTCCACTATTTCTTGCTGCAGCGGTAATAATAAATATCATTGCAATTGTAAGTACTCCTTTATTAGCAAATCCAGCAATAGCTTCATCGGTTGAAATAATATCAGTAACTAAAAATATTGTTACAGCCAGAAAAAATACAATAAGAGGATCAAATTTCTCCAGCATTAAAATTATCATCATTGTAATTACGACAATAATTGTTAATACAATTTCGAATGTCACAATTCCTCCCTTTATTTAAAAAATCACTTCGTGATTTTCCGTCACCGGTTATCCGTGACCCGTGAACGGTCTG
>CAZMFS010000334.1:0-2376 GCA_964565585.1 uncultured bacterium | reverse complement strand
TTGAAAATGCTGTAAAAAAAACAAAAGCGGATACTTCAATTCAGTATATTCCTCCAAGATTTGCAGCTGATGCGATACTGGAAGCAATCGATGCCGGGATTAAAACTATAGTTACAATAACTGAAGGTATACCTTTCAAAGATATGCTTACAGCTGTAAATTATGCAAAGAAAAATTCAGTTAGATTAATAGGTCCAAATTGCCCTGGAATTATCACCCCCGGTGAAACAAAAATTGGTATCATGCCGGCGAAAATATTCAAAAAAGGTAAAATAGGAGTGATTTCAAGAAGTGGAACTTTAACATATGAAGTTGTATATAATTTGACATCTAACGGTTTTGGACAATCAACAGCTATAGGTATTGGAGGGGACCCCTTTATAGGTACTAAATTTATCGATTGTCTTGAAGAGTTTGAAAAGGATGAAGAAACAGAAGCTGTGGTACTGATAGGTGAAATTGGTGGAAATGATGAACAGGTTGCTGCAGAGTTCATAAAAGAAAATATGACCAAACCGGTAGTAGCTTTTATTGCAGGTAAAACTGCACCAAAAGGTAAAAGGATGGGGCATGCCGGTGCAATCATTTCTGGTAGCGGCGGCAGTGCATCTGAAAAGATCGATAAGTTTAAAAGCTGTGGCGTTGATGTGGCAGAACTGCCTATAGATGTTGCCGGTATATTAAAGGAAAAATTTTAAAAAAAAACTTTACATAGATTTGTATAAATTTATACTTGAGGTGAAGAAAATTAAAGGAGGATATTGTGGCAAATGGGAAAAGTTATAAAATAAATATTAAGTTAGATTATTGTAAAGCATGTCATCTTTGTTATAGCCAATGTCCAACCAATGCTATCACTGCTAATCCCAAAAACATGAAAGTTCAGATAAATGATGAGGACAGTTGCATAGGATGCTTAATCTGTGAAAATATTTGTCCGGATTTTGCAATAGAAATTGAAGAAAAATAAAAAAGGAGTTGAAAATGGAGAAAGTAAAATTTATAGAAGGTAATACTGCCTGCGCTCTTGGAGCAGTAAGGGCTGGTTTAAAGTTTTTTGGAGGTTATCCAATCACTCCTTCTTCAGAAGTTGCTGAAGTTTGTTCTGAAGAACTCCCTAAAGTGGGAGGGAGATTTATTCAAATGGAAGACGAAATAGCTTCTATTGCCTCAATAATAGGTGCATCTCTTGCAGGTTCCAAATCAATGACTGCAACCTCTGGTCCTGGATTTTCATTAATGCAGGAAGCATTAGGTATGGCTATTATGGGAGAAGTTCCTATTGTTATAACCAGTGTTATGAGAGGTGGCCCTTCTACAGGACATCCTACAGGTCCTTCCCAGGGTGATTTTATGCAGGCAAGATGGGGAACTCACGGAGACCATCCAATTATTACAATTTGTCCCGAATCTGTACATGAAGTATATTATGAAATAATTAGAGCTTTTAATTTAGCAGAAAAATACAGACAGCCTGTAGTATTTTTAATGGATGAAATTCTTGGTCATATGAAAGAATCAGTATTTATCGATGAAAACAAAATAGACGTAGTGGAAAGAAAAAAAATTGATAGGGATAAAAAGGATTATAATCCTTTCGATGTAGATAATGATATTCCTCAAACTGCAAATTATGGAGATGGTTATAGATTCCATGTAACGGGATTATTTCATGATGAAACAGGTTTTCCCGATGTAAGCAGTGAAAATATACAAAAAACAATGGATAGAATGTATAGAAAAATTTATAATAATATGGATGATATATCAAAAAATGAAGAAATTAATACTGAAGATATGGATATACTGCTTTTCTCAGTAGGAACCCAGGCAAGAAGTGCAAAAATGGCAATTAGGATGCTCGAAGAGGAAGGTATTAAAGCAGGTTTGTTTAGACCTATTACTTTATGGCCGTTTCCGGGAAAAAGAATTGAAGAATTAGCTGGTAAAGTTTCAAAAATAGTTGCTATAGAAATGAATAAAGGCCAGATGGCTGATGAGCTAAAAAAATATGTTTGTGAAGAAGATGAAAAGAAGATTGTGCCTTTAAATAAACTGGAAAGTGAACTCATACCACCTCAGGAGATAGTAGATAAAGTTAAAGGAGTGTTGTGATATGTTTAATTACGACAAATATATCAGAAAAGATAAATTTCCTCATATCTGGTGCGCAGGTTGCGGAAATGGTATAATATTAAAAAGTTCAATTAGAGCTGTTGATAAAATGGGTTGGGATAAAAATAGTGTTATGGCAATATCAGGAATCGGATGTTCTTCAAGAGCTACGGGGTATCTTGATTTTGATAGTTTACATACACTTCACGGTAGAGCACTTGCTTTTGCTACTGGAATAAAGATGTCAAGACCTGAAATGAA
>CAZMFS010000333.1:0-2393 GCA_964565585.1 uncultured bacterium | reverse complement strand
AAATCACTGTAATCAGAGGGATTAATATTATCAACCACATGAAGCTTATCTCCTTTTCCCCAAACTACTTTCTTCTTACCCGCTAACAAATCATAATTATCATAGAAAATTCTGAAATATCCCTCTTCTAATGATATTTCTCCTGATTCACTATTATAGTTTAACACCGCATTTGCCTCAGAATTATCACTGGAGTAGTTTAGGTTAAAATCAAAGTCAATTTGGGAGTTTATCTCATCTGAATCATTATCTATATAAAGTCTATTATCAACTTTAAATTTTCCTCCCCATTCTATTCCTTCTTCTTCTGAAAAAGATGAACCAAAATCTGATGGGTGTATAATAGAAATTGATATGACTATTGCCGCTATTATTATTAGAACTTTTCTCATATTAACACCTCCTTATTATCTACCAGTTTTAATAAATCTCTTTGTAAACCTTTTTGGACTAATTTTCTTGTTATACTCTATAAATAGTCGTTTTTGATTCCCTTTAACATATAAACGTGTTGAATGATCGGTTTGAACATTTTCCATAACTGTATAAATCGGAGTCCATATGCCGTTTATCTTTTTTATATCTTTTTTTACTTTCATTACTTTCAATAATTCTTCACTTTTCTTGTCATACATTTCAACTTTTACAGGAACGAGGTGTTTCTTTGTTATCCATGATATTCTCTTTGAATACTGAGAATCCTGCAAATTCTTAGGGATTGATCTTACAACCCAGCAGCTGTATCCGTTGTATTTTTCTTCTTTAATTAATTTGTGCTTATCTTCTTCAACATCTCTGGAATCCATATCATCATATGTAAAATCCGATCCCACAAATGCCTGGTCACCCTGATTTGATGCAATTCGTCTTACTCTACCGAGGGCAGGAAGATAAATCCATTTATCATCATCTCTTTTTTCATTTTCTACCTGTAAAAACCTTGTATCTTCTATAGAATCAGGTTTTTGAAATTCCATTACTACTTTATCCAGATCCTGATTTTTATTGTATTTAATACTCCAGACTTCTAGAGTTCTGGCTCTAACATTTCCATCACTATCTACTAAATCCATCCCCATTAATGCATGCCGGGATGATCCAGTTTCCCTGTTATCTACTTTCTGCATTACCTGTTTACCGGTTATTGCAAAAGCTGTGAAAGTTATTGAAACTATTAATATACTAATTAAAATTATTCTTTTCATTTTTACCTCCTTTTTTCACTAATAAATTTTGGCTTAAATTGATTTAAAAGAGCTGGAAGTATAGTCATTGAAGCAAGTGAAGAAGTAATCATCGTTATACTCACAAGAAGTCCCAAATTTACAAGTGGATTAAAGTTAGAAAATAACAATACTGCAAACCCTGCAGCCACTGAAATTGCATTGAATATAATAGCCTTTCCTGTAGTTTTTAACGTTCTTCTTGTTACCTTTTCAATATCATCGGTTTTTAATCTTTCCTGGTGATAGCGGGTTAAAAAATGTACCGTATAATCAACCCCTATACCTATTGCAATTGCTGCAACCATAGATGTAGCAATATCAAGTTTAATTCCAAAGAAACCCATTACACCGAAATTTATTAATAGGGCAAAACTTAGGGGGATAATACCGTATAGTCCACCAATTAGAGATCTGAAAGTAATTGCAACTATAATAAATACTACCACAAGAGATATTATAATACTTTTTAACTGACTGGATACTATGAGATTATTGACCGCAAGTGCCATGTCAGAAGTACCTGCAACTGAAATTTTATAATTTTCAGGAAAATTATTTTCCACATATTTATTCACGGATTTCTTGATTTTTTCAGTAAAAATATTGCTTCCCGATTTCATTTGAATCATCATTCTTGCCTTTGAAGGTTCAAGCTGATCGTTTATCAGATCATCAAGACTCCCTGCATAAAGAAGCAGATACTGTGAAATCAAATTTCTAAGTTCTTTTTTATCTTTTACGGAATACTTGCTTACATCATAGGGTATTTCATTATAAGCCTCTCCTCTGTAATTTAATCTTTTATTTATTAAATCAACCAGTTCATCAGCAGTTATATTGCTTCTTTTAGAATAAACTAAAGATTCATTTAATATCCTAACAAGTTCTTTTCCGGTTAATTCTTCGTCTTTATTTTTAAAGGTATTATTTGTATTTTCGGTATTTTTAAGTTCTCGTTTTTCCTTTTTATTTTTGCTAAAACTAGAAGTTGTTTCATTTTTAAAATCGCTGGTTGTTTCACTGTTTCCAAAATTAGAGGTATTTTCATCACCAAAAGATGAAGTATTTTCCGAACCAAAATCGGATGTAGACTCATTAGAAAAATCAGAAGTGTTTTCAGATCCTATCTGTTTATTTTGTGTTTGTTTGTTTGAAGAATCTTCTTCT
>CAZMFS010000332.1:0-2416 GCA_964565585.1 uncultured bacterium | reverse complement strand
TTATATTTAGTGAGTTGGAATTGAAAATGTATCAGATTCTCTTGCAGCAATTAAATATAATGTTTTTGATGAAGAAAATTTTACAATGCTTAAACTTGTAGAGGCAATGGCAGCTAATTTTGAAGGATATGATAAAATATATCATCTTGTAAAAAATAAATCACCAAAATACGGAAATGATAACGATTATGCCGATAATCTTATGGTTAAAGCATTTGAAGCATTTTATGATGAGGTAACCGGAAGGAAAAACATAAAAGGTGGAAGCTATAGAATAAATATGTTACCAACCACATGTCACATATATTTTGGTTCCGTTACAGGTGCAACTGCCAATGGAAGATTGAAGGGAAAACCCCTTCCCGATGGAATATCACCTTCTAAAGGTGCCGATAAAAATGGACCTACTGCCGTACTCAAATCTGTAGCTAAGATGGATCATCTTAAAACCGGAGGAACTTTGTTAAATCAAAAATTCAATAGAAGCACTCTTGAGGGAGACGAGGGGATAGAAAAATTTGCAAGCCTTATTAGAACATTTTTTAGAATGGATGCCCACCATATTCAATTTAATATAATAGATAAAAAGACACTTCTCGATGCGCAGGAAAATCCCGATGATTATGAAAATCTTGTTGTTAGAGTTGCAGGGTACAGCGATTACTTCAACAATTTGAGTAGAGATCTGCAGGATGAAATCATTGCAAGAACCGAGCAGAATATCTAAAAATCGCTATCGTGATTTTTAGTAAAGGAATTATACACATAAAAGTGCTTTCCAGTAATGAGGGATTTATGCTAAACCAAAGAAATAATACCGGGTAATGGGCCTGATTTCAATGCAAATTGCATATGGATGCGTTATTCCGGTGTACATTGAATAATACCGGCCGGAACAAGTAATGAAAATTCCTGATGAAGCGAGTAAAGTGAGCGAAATTCAGGAATCCTCTATAATGCTTTTAAAAATAATAAAAAAGATTTCTCCCTTACTTCTGGGACAGATTTGGCTGGAAGTAAAACGACAAGCTCAGAATGACTTTTTTATCATGCCATACTGAAAAAACCGTGTCCTAAAAAAACCATGCACTTCCCTATCTTATGGGTTGGCTTGACCGGAACTTGTTTCAGGGTTGTTTCAGCATCTTCCGAAAAATTCCCATGATGATGATATTGTTGTTAATGCCATATCGTTAAATCAATAAATATGAAAATCAAAAAAAACTAAAAATAACAGAGCAAGATTTATGATTTTCAGGACACAAAGTATAAAGGTATTTCTTAGCTGGAAAAATTAAAAATAAAGGATAAATAAAATATTAAAATTTAAACTTGATTTTAAAAAAAATGTGCTATAATTACTGATACAGGAATTCAAGGAGGTAGAGATTTTGAAAAAATTAGTTATTATTTCATTTATTCTTTTAATTTTTATATCCTGTAGCGCTACTTCCAGTTATATGAAGAAAACAATAGAAAAAACAAATCAAAGAATAGAAAAAATCTATGAAAGAGAAAACTATGTTAATCTATCGGTTTCTGATTCTATAAAGGTAAATTTAAAAAAGGATACAACTTATAATTTAAATGTTAAAATTGATAAAGCTTATGTGGATTATTTTAATGTGGATATAAAGGGTGATACCCTTCATCTCTATATGCAGAAAAAAGTAAAATATAAAAATCCTGAAATAACAGTTGATATTTCTGCACCGGATATTGAAGATATTGAACTGTCAGAAAACAGCGTTTTAAATATTAATAATGTCAGCTTTGATGATTTATACCTCGAACTTAATGGAAAAAGCATGATAAAGGGAAACCTTTATACAGAAAAAATAAATATTAATGGAAATAATGAAAGCAGCATATTTTTATCCGGAAAATCAGAAGTTCTAAAAATGGAAGTTAAGGATAAAGCAAAAGGTAATATGGATAAGTTTATTGTAAATGAGGCTGATCTTGAGATAAATGGTAACAGTAAAGTTAATATAAATGTAAAAAATGAACTATCTGCAGAAGTCAAAGGAGATAGTAGACTTAATATAAACGGCAATCCCGAAATTAAAGATGTTCATATCGATGTAAATTCTGACATTAAATGGGTTAAATAAATTCTGCAAGATTCTATATAATCCAACTTTTAAAATTAAAAAAAGTGACGCGTATATAGAAAATTATTAAAATTTATTATGCAAATTCTGGAATCATCCTGTATGACTTTTAGTAGTGTATAAGTTTGATTTTATATTTTTTTAAATTTCTTTTTTATTTCAACAGGAGATTCTGAGATAGATCCTAAAATAAATTCAGGACTGCGGCTTATCAGAATGACTTTACCCTAATGTCATATTGAACTTGTCGTTTTATGTCAAGGTAAATCGCACATCAACCAGTTTTTTAAATTCTTGATTCA
>CAZMFS010000331.1:0-2417 GCA_964565585.1 uncultured bacterium | reverse complement strand
CCCTGTTAATTCAGAATTCACTATATAAGACCAATATTTAAGAAGTTTAATTTTGAACTGATAAATTTCATCATAAAGGATCAGTTACCTATGTTTTATCAGAGCAGAGAATTATCTTTTCAAAATTTTCTCTTTTCTATTAAAAGCAAAAATATAAATTCAAGATTTTTAATATCAAAAGAAACATTTTCAGAAATAAAAAAAATACTTATAAAGTCTATTGATTATATAAGAAATAAGAAAAAATATAAAAAAATAGTCGAATATAAAGATATCCAATTTTCAAATAATAAAGAGAAGGATCTTCATAACATTGAAACTTTAATATTTTTATTGAGAAATGAAAAGGTTATAAATTCTATATCAAAAAATAAAATGGTAAAAAAAGAGATGAAAAAAAATTCATTTTCACTTCAGGAAATATGCTATATGTTTGAAGATATTATTAAAACTATTGAAAGAATGAAGTATTTAAACTATGTAACTAAATATTTGTATGTATATCCTGTTGATACGGATCATGAATTTATAAACAGGAAATTTAAAAATGGTAAAAATTACTGGTATGACAAAAACCATCAAGTTCATAAAAAAATTAAGGATTCCACAATTCTTTTTTTGGATATAAGAGATTTTACAAAATATACCAGCCGGATGTCACCTGATGAGATTACAAAACAGCTTCATTTAATTCTTGATCCCATGCCAAAGATAATAAATAAATATAATGGGTATGTTGATAAAATGCTTGGAGATGGGTTAATGGCAGTTTTTGGTGGAAAAATGAATGATAGAAATCATATGATTAACAGTATAAGAGCAGCTATAGATATATATAAAAAATTTCACGAGATAAAAAACAAAGTTATTTTTGATGATATTGGAATAGGTGTTAATACGGGCAACATAACAATTACCCAGTTTGGTCAGACTACTGCTATAGGTGAAACAGTAAATAAAGCTGCAAGGTTGTGTAGTTCCAATGAAAGTATAATTGATCATGAGGAACTTGAAATAATGAGGGGATCGACACAGCAAATAGAAAATAAATTGAATAATAATAAATCAGAAATCGTTGATAAAAATAGCAAAAAGAAAGTGAAATTATTATCAAAAGATAATCTCTATAATAGGGGCATTGCAATAAGTGAGAAGACATTTAAAATAATCAGAAAGAAATTTTCCCTGGAGCATATATATCATAACAAGGAGAATTATTATTTAATGTATGACCATGTACTTTCTACTAATATTTTAATTAGAAGAGTTGGAAAAGTGAAACTAAAAGGACTGGGACATGAAACAATCTATGAAATCATAGCGGATCTGGAACTTCTCATGAGTATAAAAAAGAACAAGGGTCAGGAAGCTCTAGATAAGTTAAAAAAGTGGTATGAAATCTAGTTATGAATTTTCAAAGTATTAAAATTTACAAAGATTATATAGAGGCTATAGATCAGAGATTTCTTCCTCATTCCTTTAAAAAAGTGAAAATACAATCGCTCAATGATACATGTCATGCTATATCAGAGATGGTTATTAGGGGGGCACCTTTAATAGGAGTTGTAGCAGCATATGGATTTTATTTTGCCACTAAAAACTATGATAACCTGAATGGGTTTACTAACAATCTTGAAGAAATTTGCTCAAAATTAATTAATACACGTCCGACGGCTGTTAATTTATTATGGTCAGTAAATAGGATGGAAAGTAAATTTAAACTTTTGGAAAATAAAAATATAAATTTTTCCAAAATAAAGAGTTCTTTAAAGAAAGAAGCGGATGAAATTTATTATCAGGATGTAGAAATGTGTTACCAAATCGGTTTAAATACTGAAAAGTATATTGAAAGCGGCTACAATATATTAACTCATTGCAATGCAGGTAGTCTGGCAACAAGTAAATACGGGACCGCTTTATCTGGCATATATATAGCAAATCGAAAATATAAAAATCTACACGTGTGGGTTGATGAGACCAGACCGTGGCTGCAGGGGGCAAGATTAACTACTTGGGAATTAACTAAGAATGGGGTAAAAAATACGTTAATTGTGGATTCTACTGCCGGTTTTTTAATGAAAGACAATAAAGTTGATTTGGTTATTGTTGGAGCGGACAGAATTGCTAAAAATGGTGATGTAGCAAATAAAATAGGAACCTACATGCTTTCAGTACTGGCCAAAGAGAATAACATTCCTTTTATAGTAGCTGCACCTACATCAACAGTTGATAAAAATATTAAAAACGGAAATGAAATTGAGATTGAAAAGAGACCTGAAAAAGAGATAAAAAAAATCAATAAAGAGTATATAACCTCTAAAAGTCAAAAAGTATTCAATCCCGTATTTGATGTAACTCCTTTTGAAAATATTGATCACATAATTACGGAAAAGGGGGAGTTTATAATAAATGATTAG
>CAZMFS010000330.1:0-2417 GCA_964565585.1 uncultured bacterium | reverse complement strand
TATTTTTTTTGCTCGTGTCTAAAATAAGCTATTGAATTAAAACTTTATAACAATTATAATCGGATATAATAAAATAGGAGGTTGATTATGGAAATAGAACTAAAATATGGGTGCAATCCCCATCAGAAAAATGCAAAACTCGAAATGGATGATAATTATATTAAAATTTTAAACGGAAACTGTGGATATATAAATATGCTGGATGCTTTGAATAGCTGGCAGCTTGTTAAAGAATTAAAAAACGCTACTGGAAAGATCAGTGCTGCATCATTTAAACATGTTAGTCCAGCAGGAGCTGCGGTTTCCAAACCCCTGAACAAAAGTTTCCTTAAAACTCAATTTTTAAAGGAAAAAGATTATTCTCCTGCTGCCCGGGCATATATAAGAGCCCGTGGTGGAGATAGAATGAGTTCATATGGAGATGCAGCAGCTATAAGTTCAAAGGTAGATAAATCCCTTGCTAAATATTTAAGAAAAGAAGTTTCGGATTTAATTATTGCTCCAGATTATGACCCCGAAGCATTAGAAATATTGAAAAAGAAAAAGAATGGTAATTATCTGATAATTCAAATCGATCCAAATTATATTCCTCCTAAAATTGAAAAAAGAGATATCTTTGGTTTTAATTTGTACCAGGATAGAGATATAAAACCTATAAATAAAAAATTATTTAATAAATCAAACATTGTCACCAAATATAAAAATATAGATGAGGAAATTAAGGAAACATTAATTGTCGGTAACATTGCTTTAAGATATACTCAATCAAACTCTGTTTGTGTTGTATATGATGGACAGATTATCGGAAACGGAGCCGGTCAGCAATCGAGAGTCCACTGTACAAGATTGGCTTGTGAAAAGGCTGAAAAATGGATGCTTCAGCAACACCCTAAAGTGGAGTCATTAAAATACAAGGATGGTTTATCACGAGCCGCAAAAACAAATCTTGTGGACAAGTTTTTATTATGGCATAAACTTTCCAATGCGGAAAAAAATTTTTTACTTGATAATTTAAAAAATAACCCGGAACCAATAACTTCTAAGGAAAAAAATGAATGGATAGAAAATTTCGATGATTTAAGTCTTTGTTCCGATGCATTTTTTCCATTTAGGGATAGTTTGGATAGAGCAGACAAATTAAATGTAAAATATGTATCACAGCCGGGTGGATCTATAAGAGATGAAAATGTAACAAAAGTTGCCGATAAATATAAAATGCTTATGTACCATACAGGACTCAGATTATTCAGACATTAAGTTCATTACTTCCAGGATAAATCCTTTTATACAATTAAAAAAAGGATTTATCCTTTTATAATATTTATTCTCCAAAATCTTCAACTTTAATAAGTGAAAGCAAATAAAAGAATATAACAAAGAAAAACACTAACAGTGAATATACTAGAATAGCATTTTCCAGATCCATATATGCAGCTAAAAATGCAGTTTCTCCCATTATAATTGTTATAAAATAACTAATTAAAAGTATGGCAAGTTTTGGAAATTTTAATTTTCTCAATCGAAAGGCAAAATGATCTTTACTTCCCATTAAAGGGGACTTACCCTTTCTTATACGCATGATTGATACTAATATTGTTTCATATATAGGTAACCACAGGATTAGAATTGGAGAAATCAACGCAAGCCTATTATTACTCCCGTAGCTACCAAGAATAGAGTAGCCTGCCAATAAAAAACCTAACGACAAACTTCCGGCATCACCCATAAATATTTTAGCCGGTGGGAAATTATAAATTAAAAATGCAAATAAAGATATTGCCAAAAATATAAGAAAATAATGAGCTGATTGACTTGTAAAAAATAAAAATATTGAAGCAATAAAAGCTATCCCTCCACATAGCCCATCCATTATATCTATTAAATTAAATGCGTTTGTTATTCCCAATACCCAAAAATATGTCAAAATGATATTAACAAATGTCGGTAGATAAATAATATGTAACCTTATATCAAGCAATATCATTCCCATTATTATTAATGATTGTACAATTATTTTTGTAACAGGTTTTATTTTTTTTATATCATCAATTAATCCCAAAATTAATATAATAAACGCAAAAATTAACAAATATATTTCTTTATTTCTTATAATATTTGTATTTTTTGATATAAATATATAAGCAAGATAGAAGATAATACTGTTAATAACAAAAGCAACACCACCAAGATAGGGAGTAGTCTTCTTGTGAAATTTAATTTTACTTGCTGGAATATCAACAATATTGTATTTTAAAGCAGTTTTTAAAAAAAATTTCGTCATAATTATTCCTGATAAAAAAGTCAGAGAAAAAAATAAGCTAAGTATCATTTAAAGTACTCCTCCAAAATTTCTTTTTCTAGATTATTGATATTTATGTTTACTATTTGATAAATAGTATCGCTACCGCCACCCTTGG
>CAZMFS010000329.1:0-2424 GCA_964565585.1 uncultured bacterium | reverse complement strand
ATAACTAGCTTATATAAGATAAAAGAAAATCAAATTTTCCAGCTGACAAAATTTCCGGTTTATATTAATAATGTTTGGAGAAGTAAAAATGATATATATTTTTCTGCAGTAATGAAAAAAAGAACTGTATTTAGGCTAGAAAAACCAATTAACAGACAGGTAGTTTCTAAAAGCAAAATTATTGATAATTATGAATTCCCACAGCTTGAAAAGAAAAAAGTAAAAGAAAAAACAAAAAAATATAAACCGAAGCTGGAATTAGATTTTTTAAGAGCTAATGTTATGAGTTCACCACGAATGGGGTACATTGGGGATATATCCTTTTTATTTTCCGATATCCTGGATAATAAAGAATTATTTTTCACTTTGGGTATGGGAGAACCCCAGGAATCCATAGATTCATTGCTAAAAAAAAGCAACTACTATGCTAATTATACAAATAAATATCATAGATGGAACTATTACTTCTCACTGTATCATTTTTATAGATCTTTTAATTATTTTTATGAACAAATATATGATGATTTCTTTAATGAAAGGATTGCGGGGGGAGAAGCAGGAATCATTTTTCCTTTTTCTAGATTCAGAAGAATTTCTGCCGGTTTAAGCTTTAATTATAAAGAAAGAGAATATTTTATTCCAAATGAATGGTATCATAAATTATACTCTGGAATTAACCTTCGATATGTTTTTGATAATACTATATGGAACAATGTAGGACCAATTGATGGATGGAGATATTCTATCCAGTATTCTATGGATTTTGATTTAAACAATAATTTGGATATCTCCTCTCAATACTATAATATTGATTTTAGAAAATACTTTAGAGTACTTGAAAACTCTGCTTTTGCCACAAGAATAAATTATGCAGAATCTATAGGAGAAAATAGAGAAAGGGATGTACTGGCTATGGGGGGTTCTTTGTCTATGAGAGGATATGATTACTACCATTTTAAAGGATCAAAGCTTTTTTTAGCAAATATTGAATATCGATTCTTGCTATTTAGAAATATAGTTTTTGGCATAGCTTCTAAAAATATTACTTTACCAAAGATATATTCTTCTTTGTTTTTTGATATGGGTAATTGTTGGTATGATAATGACAATAATAATTTAAAGGGAAGTTATGGTATCAGTTTTCAGATGGGTCTTAATGCTTTTGTATTTAGATACGATATTGCAAAAAAAACCAATTTTGATAAAAGCAGTTCCGATTTTTCATATTCTTTTGCAATAGGGTGGAACTATTAGAATGAAAAAACTATTATTTTTATTACTATTTATTTTTTTGCTAACATTCTCGGCCTATTCAGATAATATTTTAAGTATAACTGGCAGAGGTGTGAAAAAAATTTATAAAAATAATTTCCTATATATACTGACCAGGGATAATCATTTAAATATATATAAGGAGCAAAAAAAATTATTTGAGTACTCAGGAGATTCATTGACAGATTTCATTATTGATGGAGATAATTTATATCTCTGGGAATCAGATAACAGAAATACAACTTTAAAAATATTGGATATCAATAGTTTTAATATAAATAAACAAATTTATTTTGAGAACAGAATTGAAAAGTTATTTAAGCATGAGAATTTTTATTATATATTTTTTATTAATGGGGGGATGATTAGATTTAAAAATTATACTGATATTCCTAGGAATATAACCAAAAAATATGAGATGCCTTTTTGGAAGGATAATTTTCATATTATTGAAAATAAAATTGTTTATTATTTCAACAAAAAGTTCTATTTTTTTGAAAAGGAAAGTTTTAAAAAATTTTATGAAATCCCTACTTATTTTTTTAAATTTAATGATGAATATATTTTATATAAAAATAACAAATCCAAAATAGTATTATATAATATGATGGAAGATAAAAAAAAATATTATCAGAAAATTGATGAGAAATGGAAATATGCAGATATTATAAAGATAAATGATGATGAAGAAGCTAACTCTAAAGTTATTTATTTTGTTATTGATAATGAATTAATGATTCTCTTTAATGAAAACAAAACATGCAAACAAACTAATTCAGAGATCCTGTTTATAGAAGATGATGGCAGTATAATATCTAAAAGTGTTATAGATATTAAAAATTCAAAGATAAATTATGATCAAATCACTAGAATTTTTAAAATTGAAAAAAAATATTATATTGTGGTAAAAAACTCCTCCTTTCTTGGTAATAAATATTATATTTTAATTCAGAATAGTTTAACAAAAACTAATGGATCTTAATAGGTTAAACTATTATCCGGCAACTATTTTTCTTTTAAGCAATCTTATTGCTCTTTTTCTATTGAAAACTTTTGTTATATCTATAAATCCGCTGTTTTTTTTAGTTATTTTTCTGGGATTGATATTATCCTATTTCAAAATTCACAATATTTATAAATTCATAAGTTTAT
>CAZMFS010000328.1:0-2430 GCA_964565585.1 uncultured bacterium | reverse complement strand
AAGAGTAGGACATAACCCAAGAGCCATAACAAAAACGGGATTTTCTTTAATTATACCTTTGGTAAATTCCTTCCACGCTCTCATTACTTATCTCCCTTCTCTTTTTTACTTACACTGATTGATTTATTTTGAATATTATTAAATAAAACATCAATTCCTAAATTTATACCATCAGTTACAGCTTTAGATGTAATAGTTGCTGCAGTAATTGCTTTAATTGCATTCTTTCCTTTAGGTACTTCACTCTTCATTACTTCTATATTTCCTGCCTTTAAATTTTGAAACTGTTTCTGAAACCACTTTTGTTCACATTTAGCTCCTAAACCAGGAGTTTCCGCCTGTTTTAAAATGCTAATAGCCTGAATTTTTTTCGATGGAGTAACTCCCACCATGATGTTTATCCTGGATGAATAACCATTTTTAAACACCTTTGCGACAAACCCAACAATATTATCATTTTTATCATATCCAACCCAGTACTGTTTATCCAGGTATTTCGATGAAATATCGAGTTTCTTAGATTTAAATTCAGATGCTTCCGGTAATACTTTTTTTCTGGCCTTTTTTTCTTTTTCTCTTTGAAGTTTTTTTATCCTGGGTTTAGTAATTTTATTTGCATAACTGAGCAAAAATCCAGATATAAAAGTAATTAATAGTAAAGCGATTGGAAGTTTTAAATATTTTTTCATTTTTTACCTCCCCCAAATGCTTTAGGAACTGTATATCTATCTATTAAAGGCACAAATATATTCATAATTAAAATAGAATAAGAAACTCCTTCAGGATAACCGCCCCACATTCTTATTATAAATGTAAGCAGTCCAAGACTTATTGCAAATATCCATCTACCCGATTTTGTTAATGGAGAAGTAACCATATCGGTTGCCATAAAAAAGGCTCCAAGCATTAATCCTCCAGTAAAAATATGGAAAAAAGGATTGCCTGTAAATAATCCATTTGGACCGGCAAAAGCCCAGGTCAATAATCCCAGTGTTCCTATATATCCAAGCGGAATTCTCCAATCAATTATTTTTAATATCATAAGAAATATTCCGCCTAAAAGAATTGTAATTGCAGTTGTTTCTCCTAAACAGCCACCTATTTTACCTAAAAAAGCATTTTCAACTAGTTCAGCACTATACAATTTGTCCCATAAGTTCAATGCAGTATCCTGAATCTGTTGATTCGAAGCTGCCTTTCGAACCTCTTTTAAAGCAGTTAAAGGTGTAGCCGAACTTACTGTATCCACAAGTTTTGCAGCTGTTTGATTCCCTGCTGTTTTAATGGATTCTGCAGCCTGTTGAGAAATCGAAAGGAATCCTCCCTTAGGTTTTACCCATCCCGATGTTATAGCAACCGGATAGGACGCAACCAGAAAGGCTCTACCGACCAGTGCAGGATTGAAAATATTATATCCCAATCCTCCAAAAAGCTGCTTGGCTACAATTATGCCAAATGCACTTGCTAAAGCAACCTTCCATAAAGCAATTGTAGGAGGCACATTAAAGGTTAATAATAATCCGGTCAATACAGCACTTCCATCGGTTATTGTAATTTTTTTGTTAAATAGCAACTGCATTAATGCTTCAGAAATCACTGCAGTGACTATTGCAGCTAATGTTACCCAAACTGTTCTTATACCATAAAGAACTATTGTATGTACAAAAGCTGGCATTAATGCCAAAACAACCAGCCACATTACTTTTTGAACAGATATATTTTTCTTGAGATGAGGTGATATAGATACCTGCAAATTTTTATCCATTATTTCTCCTCCTCCTGTTTCTTTTTATCATTTAGTTTTCTTACTTCATTCTTCCCGATTTTCATATACTGTACTAGAGGTATTTTAGAAGGACAAACATAAGCACAGCTTCCACATTCTATACATGCAGAAATATCCAGATCATCAGCTTCTTCATATTTTTCATTTTTTATAAATTTTACAATTTTAGAAGGAATTAATTTCATCGGGCAAATATCAACACAGCTAGCACATCCAATACAGGGATTTTCTTCAGTTTGTTTTGTTTGCTGGTTGGTAAATGCAAGAATTCCTGAAACACCTTTTAAAATAGGCACATTTTTTATTGAATGCTGTGCTATACCCATCATCGGTCCTCCAGAAATTATTTTCTTAACATTATTTTTAAATCCACCTGCTTTTTCAATTAAATTTTCAAAAGTATCTCCTATTCTTGCCATAAAATTTGCTGTATCCTTCATTGCTTCTCCTGATACTGTAACTGCTCTCTCTATTAAAGGTTTTCCTTCAACAATTCCTTCATAAATTGCAAGTGATGTACCCACATTCTGCACCACTATTCCAACATCAAGAGGTAATCCTCCAACGGGAACTTCTCTATCTGTTATTGATTTTATTAATTGTTTTTCAGCTCCCTGAGGATATTTTGTTTTTACAATTTTAAC